>NZ_JBEFDG010000042.1:0-66778 GCF_040137905.1 Corticimicrobacter sp. | reverse complement strand
CTGCGCAAGATGTACGTCGAAGAGAAACTCAAAGCCGAGCTGCGTGCGGAGGCTCTCGAAAAAAAGTGGTGAAGCCATCTCGCCGCCGCGAGATGGCCCAACACGCAGTGCAGGAGCACAGAGCCTCAGTCCGTTTGGCCTGTGAGACGTTTGGCATCAGCCAGACCTGCTATCGCTATGAAGGCAAGCACCGGACTGAGAACGACGAGATTGCCCAGTGGCTGCTGCGCCTGACGGACAACCACCGCAACTGGGGATTTGGGCTGTGCTATCTGTATCTACGCAATTTGAAGGGGTTCGGTTGGAATCACAAACGGGTCTACCGCATCTACCGGGAGTTGGAGTTGAACCTGCGGATCAAACCACGCAAACGCCTGGTACGCCAAGTGCCTGAGCCGCTGACGGTGCCTACGGCCATGAATCACGTTTGGTCGATGGATTTCATGCATGACCAACTGACCGATGGACGTAGCATTCGACTATTCAATGTAATCGATGACTTTAACCGCGAGGCACTGGGCATTGAAGTCGACTTCTCCTTGCCCTCGGAGCAGGTTATCCGTGCGTTAAAACAGATCGTTGCCTGGCGTGGCAAGCCCTTGGCGATTCGTTGTGACAATGGTCCGGAATACCTCAGTTCAGCAATCACCGAATGGACGCGCCGGTGGGGTATCAAGCTGGAGTACATCCAACCAGGCAAGCCGCAACAGAATGCCTACATCGAGCGGTTTAACCGGACGGTACGCTACGAATGGCTGTCCCAATATCACTGGGAAGATCTGGATCAGGTCCAGCGTGCAGCGACAGAATGGATGTGGTCTTACAATCATGAACGCCCAAACATGGCACTGGACGGATATACCCCTAAACAGCGGCTGGCCATGGCCGTATAGCATTCCTACTTCTGGAAATCGCTAAATATGGGGGGATTACCCTGTTAGCTTTCTCCTTAGTCCACCCGGTCGAGCAAGATTGTGGCTTACGGGCTGAGTCCAGTTCGCTTTTTTATTTATGAAGGGATTTGGGAGTGCTTTTCCTATAATTTTTGAAAGCGTGGCAGAGGAAAATATAGGTGGAAGCTCGCGCGGCAGATAGCCCTTGGTGCAAAGTTTCTTTAGCATTTATGCTTCCAGAATGGCTGGCTGGCCGAATATTTTCAGTTGCATGTTTGAATTCGGTCGCCGCTCGGTGGGCTGTTTTTTTTAAAACCCATTTATCTTTTGGCCGCGACGTCTTTTTCTATATCAATCGCACCGATGTCTATCTCGCATTCTTCCCCATTAATTACCTTGCGGAATAGGTCAACTGCTGCATCTGTATAACGATGCGTAAGCTGAGGGGATTTGTGCCCTAGCTTAATAGCTATGTGATACTTGTTGTCTGTTGAGGTTATATCGAACCCGGTCTCGTCTTTGATGTGATTTATGATTTTCCGAACCTCATGCCATGTGTCGTAACCTAGCTTTTGACCGACCCCCGTTGCTGCGTACTTATAGTCGAGGTTGACTTTGGATGGGTCTGCTAGTGAGGTGACGCCGAATAATTTGGCAAAGCTTTCGCCAGATTCAACGGCGTGTTCTAACTGCTCAAAATTTATCTCAATGTTCTTTTTTGGAATATCAGATCGAATCAGTTCCACTGAGCGCGCCATTAACGCGCGCAAGAGTTTGGTATTGATCTTTTCAAGGTCTCCAGCTTGACCAAACGCTTGGAAAACCCAATCAAAAGAAGCCGCACTGATACTTTTTATTCGAATATTGATATCTGGAGCTACAGAAATAACGCGTTCCCGAGCGGGGTACGATGCTTCTGCTATAGACTCGTCCCATTGCAGGATATAAATATTTGGAATTAAATCGGTTGTCGCCGAACGTACCATACGATGCACGTCGTAAAGAATTGCCTTGATATTAGGATCGTCGGCACGATATCCGATGAAGATGAGAGGATGCTCAATGAAGTACGTCAGAAGTTTAGCGCTCAGGTACTTATGATCCTCTTCAAAGCGCTGGTAATCCGCCTCGTTGAACACGAGTGAATGTGGTGATGTCCGGCACCCATGAATTTTAAATATCTCACCAATCGCTAGGTAGCCCTTTCTCATGATTTGCTGCCCAACGATGACATCGTAATCAGGGAAAAGCGGCTCAATTACTTGGTCATAATTTGTGGTAATGATTGCATGCGCACTTATGTTCTTTAAGGCTTCTATTTCAGAGGCGAGTTTCGCGTCGTCGTGAGAGCCGTCGGCGTTAGGCCCGAGATTCTCTAGTATTACGGCAATCGAGTGTTTTATGAAAATATCTGCTGGTGCACTAGCAATAAAATACTCTGATGGAAACTTGGATTTTCCTTTACCCCATGCCCATTCGCGATATGCATCTGTGAATATTGAGCCAATCCTTTTTAAATCCCCATTGTATGTTTGCTTGTAGTAGACGAAGTCTTTATCAATCAGGGGGCATTGCTCTGCAAGAGTAGCTAATAGCTCTTCCCAGTTAGGTCCGCCCGCATAGCGCTTAGAAAACCCTGAGCCGACGAATAAGATGGGTTGGCATTCAGCATCAGCCAATACTTTTTCTATATCGGCAGTTACGTCTGACTGATATTTTTCATAATTGGCCGGCATGATTTGAACATCTCCCTTAATGCGTAGTAGCAGCGGACCTTAATTGATCTAGGTAATTTGAGAACTATCGGATGTGCATTTCCGACGCATGTGTGTACTACCGAAACCGGCGACAGCCTATCCTACACTAGCTTCAACCACCTATATTTTCTTCATCATGACTAAGCTTTTGGGCTTGCCAAGGCACTACGCGGTTGCACAAATACTTCGAGGTCATTGTCCCCGTTGATGAACCGTTGAGCATGTTTTCATCTGCTGCGCTGAGCGAGAACCCTTCCAAGCCGACTAATGAGCGTGCGTAATTGACGGCCGCTACACGCCGGTCGCGCTCAGCACCGGATATCGTTTTAGTTAGTTCCGTTTCGCGCGAACCCATCTCAGCCATGGTTGTCTCCCGTGCTTTAGATAACGTTATTTTACAAGGTGTGGGATTTTTTGGTGATTTGTAGGGAAAACCAGCAAATAAGACTTCACGCAGAAATTGTCTTGTTTTTCTGCCTATCAATAGGTTTTCCCGATTAACAGCTATACGGGCTTCCCGTTGGTGAGCGTACTTCCCAAAGAAGCTTTGCCTCTCTGGACTCTCCACCCTCGCCGGCGGGAGCCTCGGGGGCAGGGGTTACGGGCCGATGGCCCTGAACACCTACCCCCCCGGGCGCAGCGTGTGGGTACTCCTGACGCATCAAGGGGCCGTGTCCTCGCCCATAGGGCTGCGGGCCGCACCAACCCTTGACCCGTCATCCGCGCTGTCTATGGCGCAATTCGGTATGCGTGTGGTGATTCTGGCTGGAAGAGGTGTCAAGGGCGGGACCGAAGGCCGCAGCCCGAAGCAAAGCGTAGGGAACGGGTGAGGATGCCGGGCGTAGCCCTTACCCTTGACGCGTCTGGAGGCCATGCAGCTTCTCGGCAAGGGGTAGGAACAAGGCAAAGCCGTTGTGCCTGCCCCTGCAGCCAGTCCGGCAGAACGGACGCGGGCTGCAACCGAAGAGGTTGCCCAGGAAGCGCAGAGAGATGTGCGACGACAAAAGAAATGGCCCCGCCGATGGCGAGGCCGATGCAGATGTATAAGTGTTCCGCAGTGGGGCTAGCGCCGCATCACTGTACCGAAACTGTACCTGACCACTTTCTCAAGAAATTCTCTGGTATGGGGCTTGTGCTGAAAACACTTCCAAGCTGTTGATTTTTAAGAAGTTTTTGAATGGTGCCCGAGGCCGGAATCGAACCGGCACGCCTTGCGGCGGGGGATTTTGAGTCCCCTGCGTCTACCAATTTCACCACTCGGGCGAGTCTGTCGCGGTCCCTGCTGATCACATGGACCGGATGGTGAAGCGCAACGCCGTATGGCGCAACGCAAGCCGATAATTATACCCGAACTCACCGCCTCGCGAACAGCGCACCCAGCCCGCCCCCAAAACCGCCTATAATCAAGAACAGTTTTCAATATCTTTGCTATTTCAGCAGACAGACCGGCCCGCCACATCCCGTGTCCATGATCGCAGACAGCCCTTCTCCCAACGCCATGCCTACCGCGCCCCGGCAGGCTGTGCAGCGCATCTACGCCGAGCACCACGCCTGGCTGTACGGCTGGCTGCGCCGCAAGCTGGGCGATGCGCACGATGCGGCCGATCTGGCCCAGGACACATTCGAGCGATTGCTGCGCAGCCGCGATACCGCCCCCATCCTTGAACCCCGCGCCTACCTGACTACCATCGCACAGCGGCTGGTGATCGGTCGGGCACGTCGCACGGCGCTGGAGCAGGCCTATGCCGAGGCGCTGGCGCTGATGCCGGCGCAGCATGCGCCCTCGCCCGAACAGCACCTGCAGGTGCTGCAGACGCTGGAGGCACTGCTGGATATGCTCGACGGCCTGCCGCTCAAGTGCCGCAATGTCTTCATCCTTGCGCAGGTGCAGGGGATGTCGTATACAGACATTGGCGCGCAGCTTGGCATGACGCGCAATGCCGTACAGAAATCCCTGGCACGCGCACTGGCGCACTGCTACGTGGTCCTCTACGGCTGATTGCCACCTCTCACGCCGCCCCGAACCTTCTGTCCGACGCCCAGCCGCCCATGCGCAAACCGCCGATATTCCGACGAGTCCGACCCGACGCCGCGCAGATTCCGCCCGAGGTCATTGCCGCCGCAGCCGACTGGCTGGTACGGCTGCGTGAAGCGCCCAGCCCCGCCGATGTCGAGGCCTGCACGCTCTGGCGCCAGAGCCATCCCCATCATGAGCTTGCCTGGCAGCGCATGGCGGCGCTGGGCGAGCAGATCCATGACCGGACGGCCTCGTTCGGCCAACTGGCCGGGCATGCCCTGCGCCACCCGCAACTGGGCCGACCCAGCCGTCGCCAGGCACTCAAGGTACTGGCGACAGGCGGCCTGGTCGGTCTGGTGACCTGGCAGGGCTATGTCCATCCGGCGCGTCGGCGCTGGGTGGCGGACTACCGTACCCGCCCGGGCGAACAGCGCCGCATCGCGCTGGCCGATGGCGGCGAACTGTTGCTCAATACGGCCAGTGCCGTGGATATCCGCTACAGCAGCGACCAGCGTCTGGTGGTGCTGCAGGCCGGCGAGGTCATGATCCGCACCGCCCCCGACCGGCAGAACCGGCCATTCGTGCTGCAAACCCGGGCCGGTGCCATTACGCCGGTGGGCACGCGCTTTATCGTGCGCGACATGGATGCCCGCACGCCGGTCATTGCCGTCAGCGTGCAGGAAGGTGCCGTCGAGCTGCATCCGGTCGATGCGCCCGCCAGCCATACCCGTGTCGAGGCAGGCCAGCAGGCACAACTGACCTTCGACAGCGTGGAGATGCTCGACGCCCCTATTGCAGGCGCAGACAGTTGGACCCGCGGCATGCTGGTGGCAGACCAGATGCCGCTGGGCGAATTCATTGCCGAACTGGGCCGCTATCGCAGCGGCGTGCTGCGCTGCCAGCCCGAACTGGCCCACTTGCCCGTGACTGGCGCATTTCCCCTGGCCGACACGGATCGCACGCTGGCCATGCTGGCCGAGGTGCTGCCCATCGAGATCCGCCGCACCACGGGCTGGTGGGTCCGCGTTGCGGCCAAAACGTAAAATTTGTAACTCATCCGGCGTTTCCATCGATTCCAGGCGTCAAGCCTCATGACTGCACCCGAGGGCCCCGGCGTGCGCCTCATGAACTTTTGATCCTGGAATCCTGACGCCATGCGCCGTACTCCCCTACCGAACGCCTTTACCCTGCGCAGCCTGGTGCTGGCACTCAGCCTGAGTGCCATCCACGGCATGCTGCCACCGCCTGCGTACGCCCAGCCGGCCACACCGCAGACTGACAGTGATCACCAGGCACAGATCGATTTCTCGATTCCGGCAGGCAGCCTGGGCACGGCCATCGGGCAATTCGGCCTGCAGGCGGGCATTCCCATCCGTGCCGACGCCGAATTGATTCAGGGTCTGACTACCCCAGGCCTGGAAGGGCGTTACACCCCGACTGCGGGCCTGCAGCACTTGCTATCCGGCTCCCGGCTGGAAGCCATACCCAGCCCGCAAGGCGGTTTCATCCTGCAATCGATACGAACCCAAGCTGGCATGCAGACGCTGGACACCATCACCGTCAGAGGCTCGGGCAGTGCCACTACGGAAGGTACGCAGTCGTATATGTCCGACACCATCAGCATCGGCAAGGGTGACCGAACACTGCGCGAAATCCCCCAGGCTGTCTCTGTGATCACTCGCCAGCGCATCGAAGACCAGAACATCACGGACATCCACGAGGCCCTGCAGAATGCACCCGGTGTCACCCTGATTTCAAATGAGCCAGGCGGGCATGCTTATTCACGCGGCTTTTTCATCGACAGCTATCAGTTCGACGGCGTGCCGCTGGAGCGGCAACTGTATGCACGCGGCTCATCCTTCAACAGCGACATGGCGATTTATGACCGCGTCGAAATTCTGCGCGGTGCGCAAGGCCTTTTCGAAGGAGCCGGCAATCCATCGGGCTCGATCAATCTGGTCCGCAAGCGCCCCACACATGAACGCCAGGCCATTTTGAGCACGGCAATCGGCTCGTGGGATACCGGCAGTGTGCAAGCCGATCTGGGCGGTCCTCTGAACGCCAACGGCACCGTACGCGGCCGCCTGGTTGCCCACTATGGCAAGGCCAACTCGTTTCGCGACTACCTGAACGCCAGGGAACGGACGCTGTATGCCGCCCTGGACATTGATCTGGGGCCGGCCACGACGCTGGGCCTCGGCTTCAGCAGCGAAAAGCCCTACGGCAGGATGGACTGGCAAGGCCTGCCCAACTATCCCGACGGCAGCATGCCCGACTATGGCAGAAGCACCAATCTCAGTACCCCCTGGAGTCGCCGCAGCAAGGCACAGGACACCTACTACCTGGACCTCGGACACCGCTTCAACGAGGACTGGGCGTTCAAACTGTCGACAGTCAAGGTCGATGAGTTCAACGATCAGAAATACCTGCTGCGGCGCTACCGCACCGGAACGCCGACCTCCATCCACGGCGATGTCTATTACTTCGACATGCACTCCAGCACGGTCGGTGCCGATGCCTATCTCGATGGCAAAACCACCCTTTTCGGGCGTGCGCTTCGACTCACGGCCGGAGCCAACTTCTCGCACCAATCGAGCAAGGATCTGTGGGGATGGAAGCGCGACATAGAACTGTTCGGCAGCGATTATTTCGGGGTCTCCACCATCCCGGAACCCAGCGCTGCGGAAATTCTGGCAGCCAATCGCATGGACGACGGCTACCGCTCGCGCAAACATGGCATGTATATGGCCGCAGACTATGCGCTGACCGATCGACTGAACATGATTCTGGGCGGGCGACTGTCGTCTTTCAACCAGACCTACACGTCCGACGGTGCCTGGGGCCTGTCGGAAACCAACGCCAGCATCAGCAACGAATTCACGGCTTTCGCCGGCCTGAGCCATGCGCTTGATGCGCAATGGTCCGTCTATGGCAACTACGCCGAGATATTTCTCCCGCAAAGCCAGCGCGACGTCACAGGTGCCTTCCTGACCCCCATCACCGGACGCAATTACGAGGTCGGCATCAAGGGAGACATCCTTGAGGGACGCGCCCTTGCCAGCTTTGCCCTGTTTCGCACAGAGCAGCACAACATCGCCTTCGAGGATGACGCCGTCTCTGAAACGGTTGCCAATGTGCAATGCGGTGGAACCTGCTATCGCTCGTCGGCCAACGTTCGCAGCCAGGGCTTCGAAGCAGAAATCAACGGCGAAGTCCTGCGCGGCATGCAACTCTCCGCCTCCTATACCTATACGTCAGTCAAGTACCTGGGGGACACACCTGGAGTCGGCTACAACATCTCGGCCAATACCGGCCTGCCGCGCCACATTCTGCGTCTGTGGGCAAATTACCGCCTGCCGGGAGAGTGGCATCGTCTGTCGGTCGGCGGGGGCATGAATGTACAGAGTCGCGCGGCCGGCTTCGGCTACAACGGCCGCATACAGGGAGGTTACACCGTGCTGAACGCCCGGCTCGCATACCAGTTCACCCCTGCATTCTCGGCTGCGCTGAACATCGACAACCTGACCGACAAGCGTTATTTCAGTTCAACCAGCTACAGCCACAACTTCTACGGTGCGCCACGCAACTGGATGCTGACACTGCGCTATCAGATGTAAGGCATGCGGCATGGGACAAAAACGTCCCGTCTCCCGCCAGCCACGAGCATGCCCGGCTTACAGTGGATGTCCATTGCTTTGGGCATTCACCATGTATATACTTTATTTAAACATTTTGCATGCAATGAAGCCGGGAGTCGACGATGGAAACCGAGCAGGATATCAAGCGCTGGGGCAACAACCTGGGGGTCAGGCTGCCTGCGGCCATCGCGCGGTCGGCCCGGTTGCAGGCCGACCAGCGGGTACGCATCTGTGTCGAGGGCGACAGCATCATCATCACCCCCATTCGCGATACGCAGCCCACGCTGGCGCAACGCCTGGCCCGCTACGACCCATCGCGTCACGATGGCGAAACGATGGTGACAGACCGGCCACTGGGCGCAGAGCAATGGTAAGCCGCGCAGCGCCCCCCGCAGGCGGGCGTACCGACAGGCAGGCCGAGCCATCCTGGGTTCCCGAACGCCAGGACATCATCTGGATCGACTGCAATCCGCAAGCCGGTCGTGAAATGCGGGACATGCACCCCTTTCTCGTACTATCCCCCCAGGCCTTCAATGCCCGTACCTCGCTGGTCGTCGGACTGCCCATGAGCACAGCGGCCTGCAACGCAGACCATCCCTTTGCCATCGAGGTCGGCACCGCCACCGGGCGCAAGGCCGGACAGGCCAGCTACGTACTGTGCCATCAGCCCAAATCATTCGACTGGCGGGCACGCCGGGCCAACCCGCATCCCGCAGGGCGCGCGCCGGACGGCCAGTTCGCCCAGGTGCTGGCCGTGCTCAACCAGATCATCCAACTGGCCTGAGCCTTTCTGCTGCTCTGAACCCGCGCGGCACCTCTTGAACTTCGCCACACCATCCCCATATGGATCGGGTTACGTCTTTGATCAACCTACCAACCCGATCCATACCATGACAGACTCAAGCACACAGTCCGCCGAAACCCTGGGCTTTCAGGCCGAGGTCAAGCAGTTGCTGCACCTGATGATCCACTCGCTGTACAGCAACAAGGAAATTTTCCTGCGCGAGCTGGTCTCCAATGCGTCGGATGCCTGCGACAAACTGCGCTTCGAAGCCCTGGACAAGCCCGAGCTGCTCGAGGGCGGCGAAGAGCTGGCGATCACCATCGATTACGACAAGGATGCCCGCACCCTCACCATTTCCGACAACGGCATCGGCCTGTCGCGTGAAGAGGCCGTGGCCAACCTGGGCACCATCGCCCGTTCAGGCACGCGAGAGTTCTTCTCGCAACTGACCGGCGACAAGCAAAAGGATGCGCAACTGATCGGCCAGTTCGGTGTCGGTTTCTATTCGTCTTTCATCGTGGCCGACAAGGTCACCGTTATCAGCCGCCGCGCCGGGTTGCCGGCCGACCAGGGCGTGCGCTGGGAGTCCGACGGCCAGGGTGAGTTCACCATCGCCCAGGCCGACAAGGCTACCCGTGGCTCCGACATCATCCTGCACCTGCGCGCCGACGAGGACGAACTGCTCAGCGGCTGGAAGCTGCGCGAAATCCTGCGCCGCTACTCCGACCATATTTCCCTGCCGGTGCGCATGCACAAGGAAGAATGGGACAGCGACAAGTCCGAACAGGTCAAGACCGCCGAGCTGGAAAGCGTCAACCAGGCCAGCGCCCTGTGGACCCGCAGCAAGTCGGACATCACCGACGAGCAGTACAAGGAATTTTACAAGCACGTCTCGCACGACTTCGAAGACCCGCTGGCCTGGACCCACAACCGCGTCGAGGGCCGCAGCGAGTACACGCAATTGCTGTACATCCCCAAGCGCGCCCCCTTCGACCTGTGGGATCGCGATGCCAAGCGCGGCGTCAAGCTGTACGTGCGTCGCGTCTTCATCATGGATGATGCCGAGCAACTGCTCCCCAACTACCTGCGCTTTGTGCGCGGCGTGATCGACTCTGCCGACCTGCCGCTCAATGTGTCCCGCGAGATCCTGCAGGAAAGCCGCGACGTGCGCGCCATCCGCGAAGGCTCGACCAAGCGCATCCTGTCGCTGCTGGAAGACCTGGCGGAAAACCGTGCCGAAGACTATGCACTCTTCTGGGCGGCCTTTGGCCAGGTGCTGAAAGAAGGTACCGGCGAAGACTTCGCCAACCAGGAACGCATCGCCAAGCTGCTGCGCTTTGCCTCCACCCACAGCGAGGATGCCACGCAGGCCGTGTCGTTGGCCGACTACGTGGGCCGCATGAAGGAAGGCCAGGACAAGATCTACTACGTCACCGCCGACAGCCATGCCGCCGCGCTGGCCAGCCCGCACCTCGAAGTCTTCCGCAAGAAGGGCATCGAAGTCCTGCTGCTGTCCGACCGCGTGGACGAGTGGATGCTGTCCTACCTGCGTGAATTCGACGGCAAGTCGCTGGTGTCGGTCGCCAAGGGTGGCCTGGAGCTGGACGATCTGGCCGACGAAGAGGAAAAGAAGCGCCGCGCCGAAGTGGCCGAGCAGTTCAAGCCGCTGGTCGAGCGTCTGCAGAAAGCCCTGGAAGCCCGTGTCAAGGAAGTGCGCACCAGTTCGCGCCTGGTCGATTCCCCCGCCTGCATCGTGGTGGGTGAAAACGAACTGAGCCCGCACCTGCAACGCATGCTGCAGGCGGCTGGTCAGAGCGCCCCCGACATCAAGCCGACGCTGGAAATCAACCCGGATCACGCCCTGCTGGCGCGCATCCAGGCGGCTTCCGACGATCAGTTCGACGAGTGGGCCAACGTGCTGCTGGATCAGGCCCTGCTGGTCGAAGGCAATGCCCTGCCGGATGCCGCCGGGTTCGTGCAACGGTTGAACAAGCTGCTGCTGCAATAGGCTTGTAGCATCGTCAGGCTGTAATACTGTGAGACAGCCCAACGGATTATGAGTCCGTAGGGCTGTTTTCTTATAATCGGTGCCTCAGCCTCACGCCATCGTCGCGACACCCGGACATTTACCTTCATGCCAGGCACTGCCCCCATCCCTGTCTATCAAGCCATTATTGACGAACTGGTTGATGAGACACGACTCCACAGCCCGCTTGCCAAACGCGTTGCGACAGATGATTTCTTGCCGGTGGCCAGGGAAGATGGTGCCATCAACAAACTCGTGCCCTCACTCACGCAAGAACAGCGGATCTGGTTGTCCGAGCTGTTAATGCAAGAACGAAGCAGCGCCATTCACGACACGCTGTCTGTTCTGTCCTGGTGGATCGAGTGCCGGGACGTCACATTGACCGTCAATGGCAACGCATTGCCTGCGGACCTGAGCGGCATGGGCATGCAGGGTGACTATATCGGCAGAGTGGATGGCTGGACGTGGCCTGACGAAACCTGACAGTCGTGGCATGCTGGATGCAGCAATCACATAAAACTACCTATTTTCGGTGATAGCAACCACCGACATTCCATGACACACTAGCCGTTCATCCGTCTTTTGTGCCGCCATGACTGCTCTGCCCTCCTCTGCCGATCCTCTGCTGCCCGCCCCCGTCCTGGTAGTGGAAGACGATCCGTCGATGCAGCAGCGTCTGGCTGCCATCCTTCGCAGCCTGGGCTACCCTGACGATGCCGTGACCTTTACGGCCGATCTGGCGCAGGCCCATCGGCATATCGCGGAGCATCCCCTGTCGGTGGCACTGGTGGACATCGGCCTGCCCGATGGCAGCGGCATCGACCTGATCCATACCCTGCATGCCGCCGATCCCTGCCTGTGCATCCTGGTGATTTCCGCCTGGAGCACCGAAGACATCATCCTCGGCGCGCTCGGCGCGGGTGCCACTGGCTATGTACTCAAGGAGCGCGACGATCTGGAAGTAACGCTGTCGATCCGCAGCGTGCTGCGCGGCGGTGCGCCCATCGATCCGTTCATCGCGCGCCGCATCCTCAAGCTGCTGCCAGTCACCCCGCAACCCAGGGAAGATACGCCGCCCCCGCCATCCGGTGTGCTCAGCACCCGCGAATCAGAAATTCTCGAACTGGTTTCCCAGGGCCTGTCCAATCGGGAAATCGCGGAGCATCTGGTCATCTCCCGCTATACCGTCGAATGCCACATCAAGCATACTTATCGCAAGCTGGCCGTCTCATCGCGTACCCGCGCCGTGAACGAGGCACGCCTGCGCGGTTTGCTGCCCTGATCCTGATGTGGCTTGGCCTGTGCCTGCCGATGCTGGTACAGGCTGCATGCCAACCTCAGATCACGCAGGTCAGCATGGCCCCCGAACAGACCGGCGACGGGCAGCGCCCGGCAGGGGGCTGGCAGTCTGTCACGCTCCCGGACCTGTGGCAAAGGCACTGGCCGGGCTTTGACGGGCCAGTCTGGTATCGCGTGGACTGGCAGACCGCCTGCCCCGCACAGACCGTCGCACTGCATGTCAGCAGCATGGCGATGGCAGGTCAGGTGTTCCTGAACGATACCCTGCTCTGGCAGGATGCACATCTTGCCGAACCGATGTCCCGCAGTTGGAACGTGCCGCGCCAGTGGCTGCTGCCCGCTGCTGCGCTGGACGACCACAATACCCTGTGGTTTCGCATTGCAGCTCCGGCGCATCTGTCACCCGGCTTGGGCTCGGTGGTGCTGGGTACGCAGGCACAGATCGATGTCCTCCACCAGGAGCAGACACGGCAGCGTGACTTTTATGCATTCAACATGACCGTTTCGCTGGTGTTGGCAGGCCTGTTCCTGGTGTTCTGGCTTTTGCGCCGCAGCGAACGGGCCTTTGGCTGGTTTGCCCTGGCCTCGCTGCTCTGGTCGGCGACACTGAGCAACATACTGGTCACCACGCCCTGGCCCTTTGACAACAGTACCACCTGGGCACGCTGGAATATTGTTGCACTCACTGCCTATTGCTGTGCATTCTGCATGTTCACCTGGTCGTTCGGCAATATCCACGCACCACGACTGGCCCGGGCACTGTGGGGGCTTTCAGGGATCGTGGTGCTGGCATTGCTGTTGATACCGGCAGATTACCTGTACGACGCCTCGGCCGTTGTCGCCCTGGTCTACGCCATTGTCTTCTGTGCCAACTGCCTGCAATTCATCATCCATGCCTGGCGTACCCGAGAGCCCAATCAGTGGCTGTTTGCTGCCTGCCTGGCACTGTTCGTGCTGATCGCTGTCCACGACGTGCTGGTACATCATGGCCTGATCGCGACCCCCCGCAACTATGGCCCCATTTCCGCGCCCATCATATCCATCTGCCTGTTCCTGATTCTGGCCTGGCGCTATGCCGGCAATCTACGGCGCATCGAAACATTCAACGAAGAATTGCAGACGGCCGTACAACAGACTCGCGTAGAACTCACCCAGACCCTGCAACGCGAACACCAGCTCGAAGCCGATAACATCCGGCTCAATGAACGCCTGCGCATGACGCACGACCTGCATGACAGTCTCGGCAGTTCGCTGATGCGCTCGATGGCCGTTGTCAACCAATCCCGGCAGTTGGGAGGCGAACAATTCCTGTCGATATTGCGGGAGTTGCGCACCGACCTGCGCCATGTGATCGATGGCAGTTCCGACAGCATGGCGCTGGCGCAAGGCACACCAGCGGAATGGATCGCACCGCTGCGTCGCCGCTTCACCAGCCTGTTCGACGATCTCGGTCTGGTTTCGCACTGGGCTTTGCCAGTTGAATGGCCGATACATCTGTCGTCGGCGCAGTTGCTGGGATTGACCCGATTCATTGAGGAAGCGCTCACGAACGTTCTCAAGCACAGCCAGGCCTCACACCTGAACGTGACCCTGCAGGGCACGTCCGAAGGAAACGGCCTGCAATTGACGATCGAAGACGATGGCCGTGGCTTTGACGTGGAACAGGCCCGCCACACAGGCATCGGCATGCAGAGCATGCACCGCCGCATAGAACGAATCAACGGTACCCTGAGCATGGCGTCGTCACCGGGAGCCACCCGGCTATCGGCCAGCATCCGCCCGGATCCGCCTCCGGCGGCACAGCCAGGTTGAGTGCCGAACCGCCTTTTCCCTTACTGTCCAGCCGGCATCACGTCGGTTCGGCCTGCCGCTTGGCCTCCAGATCCTGCACGATCAGATCAATGAACTCACGGATCGCCGGCGGCAACAACCTGTCTTTCATCAACTGCACCTGGATGCTGCGCGAATGCATTTCGGCATCGGTGACCGGCACCGCCACCAGGTCATTGCGCACCAGTCGGTCCGCCATCGACACATAGCTGGCAAACAGGATGCCCTGGCTATTGCGCACATAGGCGTGCAACGCTTCGGCATAGTTGCTGTTGAGTACCGGCTCGATGGCCAGGCCACTCATGTTGCAGGCCATGTCAAACAGCTTGCGGGTCGAGGTGGTCGTGTCGGTCAGGGCAATCGGATAGGCCTTGAGTTCGGTCAGCGACAGGCGCGGCCGGCCCGCCAGCGGATGATCGCGGTGCATGATGGCCAGGGCCGGCGAACGATGCGCATAGTGCACCACCACGTTGGACACAGGGCGCGTGCTGAAGGTAATCGCCATGTCCGACTCGCCGGCCGCTACCCGCTCGGACGCAGCCACCGCGCCCCCCACCCATAGTGCAAACGTCGTGCCCGAGCGCAGCCGCTGGAAATCGGCAATCGCCTTGGGCACCATTTCATTGGCCAGCCCCTGCGAGCAGGCGATGCGGATATGGCTCTGTTCCATACCCTGCAGGCGCGCGATTTCCTGCAGCGTAGCTTCGGTTTCGAGCGTCTGGCGCTGGGCATGCGACAGCAGCAACCGGCCCGATGCGGTCAGCGTCATGCCGCGCACGCCGCGCTCGAACAGGGGTGCCCCCACGCGCTGTTCCAGTTGGGAGATCTGCCGGCTGATCGCCGAAATCGCGACCTCCAGGCTTTCGGAAGCCGCGCTCAGGCTGCCGCGCTGGGCGACTTCGACGAAGTATTTGAAGGCTAGGCTTTGCATATTCACTTTCCAATAAAAGCAAATAGATTGCTAAATATTCCAATTATATAGAAAACCCTAATTGTTCCCTATCCGTACAGACCCCTAGAATCTGCCCCACACCATCAGGTCCGATCCACCGACACGAAAAGAGGCATTCCATGACCCTGACCCGTCTGACTCCCGCCGCCACCTGCGTGGCCCTGCTGACGGCAGCACTGAGCACGGCCGCATCCGCCCAGACCCTCAAGATCGGCCTGGCAGCCGAACCGACCGCCGTCGATCCCCACTATCACCAGACCACGCCCAACGAGGCGTTGCTGATGCATATTTTCGAGCCGCTGGTTGCGATGAACCCGGATATGCAAATGCAACCGGCTCTGGCTGCGTCGTGGCAACCGCTGGACGACACGACCTGGGAATTCAAGCTGGACCCCGCCGCCAGGTTCTCCAATGGCGAGCCCTTTACCGCCAATGACGTGATCTTCACGTTCTGCCGCATTCTCAACAATGAAACCGCCATCGGCGGTGGCTCCACCAACGTGGCGCGACGCATCATCGGCATCGACGCACCGGATGCACACACCGTGCATCTCAAGACGGCCTCGCCCTATCCCGTGCTGCCCAATGAACTGGCCCGCATCCCGATGATCTGGAGTGGTATGGCCCAGTTCGAGAACCTGACCTACGAACCGGCCAAGGGCTGCGGCGTGACCAGCGCCTGGCCGACCGTGACCGATTTCAATACCGGCAACCTGGTAGTCGGCACCGGTCCCTACAAGCTCAAGTCGTACGTCAAGGGTGCCGGCATCGCGCTTGAGCGCAACGATGCCTACTGGGGCAAGACACCGGCCCCCTGGAGCGAAGTGCGCATGACCGCCGTGCCTTCGGCCGGCCCGCGTCTGACCGGCCTGCTCTCGGGTGACTTCGACCTGATCGAAAATCCGGCCGCCCGTGACCTCAAGCGCATCACCGACAGCGGCTTCGAATACACCACCAAGCCGTCGGTGCGCATCATGTTCTTCCAGCTGGATGTGGGCCGTGCGCCCAGCCCCTTCGTCAAGTCGCCCAAGGGTGCCGACGACAATCCGCTGCAAGATGCCCGCGTGCGCCAGGCCCTGTCGATGGCCATCGACCGCAAGGCCATTGTGGACCGCATCATGGATGGTGTCGCCACGCCCGCCAACCAGTACCTGCCCGAAGGCATGTTCGGCTCCCTCGTCGGCGCACCGGCCCTGGAATACAACCCGACCCGTGCCAAGGAACTGCTGGCAGAGGCCGGCTACCCCAACGGCTTCGAGCTGACGCTGTCCTCGACCAACAACCGCTACATCAACGATGCCCAGGTCACCCAGGCCGTGGCGCAGTACCTGGCCCGCATCGGCGTCAAGACCCAGGTCGACACCATGACCAGCTCGGTGTATTTCCCGCGCCGTGCCCGCCAGGAATTCAGTGCAGCGCTGGGCGGCTGGGGCTCCGAGACCGGCGAGGCCAGCAACTTCATCCAGTACTGGGTCACCACGCGCAACCCTGAACTGGGTGTGGGCAGCAGCAACTACGGCAGCTACTCCAACCCCGAAGTGGACAAGCCCTACCTGGAAGCCATCCGCACGCTGGATGACGCCCGCCGCAGCGAACTGCTGCAGGACAGCGTGAAGCTGGCCCTGGAAGACATGGCCAACATCCCGCTGCACTTCGAAAGCGGTGTCTGGGCCTTCCGCAAGGGTCTGGCCTACGACGGTCGTGCCGACCAGCGTACGGTTGCCACTGCAGCCCGTCCGGTCGAGTAAGCCCCGTTACAGCAATACCTGAGTACTGGTCCAACAGGAGTACGCATTGTCTGTCTTTATCCTGCGCAGATTGCTGCAAAGCCTGTTCGTATTGCTGGCCGTGTCGCTCGTCGTGTTCTTTGCCGTGTATGCGGTGGGGGACCCGATCGAGCTGCTGGTCAGCCCGGACGCAGGCCAGGCCGAACGCGCGGCGTTGATCGCCCGCCTCGGCCTGGATCTGCCGATCTGGCAACAATACGGACATTTCCTCTGGCGCGCCCTGCATGGCGACCTCGGTGTCTCCTTCGTGCATGGCGTACCGGCCATCGAGCTGATCCTCTCGCGTTTTCCGGCAACGCTCGAACTGGTCATCGTCGCCATTCTGCTGACCTGTACGATCGGTATTCCGCTTGGCCTGGTCGCCGGCCTGTATCGCGAGCGCTACCTGGGTCGCGGCATCATGGCCAGCTCGGTACTGGGCTTTTCCCTGCCCAATTTCTGGCAGGGCATGGTCTTCATCCTGCTGTTCTCGGTCTGGCTTGGCTGGCTGCCCGCCTCCGGGCGCGGCCCGACCGTGAACGTGCTGGGTATCCCGTTAAGCATTTTCACGGCCGAAGGCTGGTCGCACCTCATCCTGCCCGCCGTCAACCTGGCCGTGGCCAACATCGCGCTGGTACTGCGCATGACTGCATCCGGCGTGGCCGAGGCGCAGAGTCAGGACTACGTGCGCTTTGCGCGCGCCAAGGGCATCCGTCCGGGCCGCATCGTGCGCCGTCACATCCTGCGCAATATCATGATTCCGGTCGTCACCGTGATCGGCATGGAGTTTGGCACGCTGATCGCCTATTCGACCATTACCGAAACGGTGTTCTCCTGGCCCGGCATGGGCAAGCTGCTGATCGATAGCGTCTACCAGCTCGACCGCCCCGTGGTCGTGGCCTATGTGATGCTGGTCACGCTGCTGTTCGTCCTGATCAACCTGATCGTGGATGTCCTGTATGCCGTGCTGGACCCCCGTGTGCAACTGACGGAGCAGAGTCACTGATGAATACCCCACACTCCACCCCGCCTGCACGAGATGACGCAGCGGCCACGTCGGCCGTGCCCATCGAACGCGTCAAGCCGCTGCTGGAAACGCCCCAGCGTCGCAGCATCCTGCGCCGCCTGCACGCCCGCCCCACCGTACGCGGCTCGCTGCTGGCGCTGGTCCTGCTGATCGGTGCCATTCTGATCGCCCCGTTCTTCGCCCCGCAGGATCCCTATGACCTGCTGGCCCTCAACATCATGGACGGCCGCCTGCCGCCCGGCTCGGAGCACATGGACGGCTGGACCTACTGGCTGGGCACCGACTCGCAGGGCCGCGATATGCTGAGCGCCATACTCTATGGCCTGCGCATCAGCCTGATGGTCGGCCTGACCGCCGTGCTGCTGTCGACCCTGATCGGTTCGGTCGCCGGCCTGCTGGCCGCCTACAAGGGCGGCTGGGTCGATACCCTGCTGATGCGCCTGGTCGATTTCATTCTCGGCTTCCCGACCATCCTGGTGGCGCTGGTGCTGCTGGCCGTACTCGGCCGGGGCGTCGACAAGGTGATTCTTGCGCTGGTGATCGTGCAGTGGGCACACTATGCCCGCATCATGCGCGGCCGCGCCCTGCAGGAACGCCGCAAGGAATACATCGAAGCGGCACAGAACCTGGGCTTTCCGACCTGGCGCATCATGCTGGTCCACCTGCTGCCCAACTGCATGGGGCCGATCATGGTGTTCGCCACCATCCAGATCGCCACGGCCATCGTGCTCGAGGCCACCCTGTCTTTCCTGGGGGTCGGCGTGCCGATCACCGAGCCCTCGCTGGGCCTGCTGATCGCCAGCGGCTTCGAATACCTGCTGTCCGGTGATTACTGGATCAGCATGTTCCCCGGTATCGCACTGCTGCTGCTGATCCTGTCCATCAACATCGTGGGTGACCGCCTGCGTACCAGCCTGGATCCCCGCCACTGATGACTACCGATACTCCCCTGCTCGATGTGCGCAGCCTGCAGACCGCATTCCATACCGAGGCCGGTGCCTGGCTGGCCGTCGATGGCGTGGACCTGACCGTGGCGCGTGGTGAAATCGTCGGCCTGGTCGGCGAGTCCGGCTCCGGCAAGTCCGTGACCGGCTTCTCGTTGCTGGGTCTGATCGACCCACCCGGCGAAGTGGTCGGCGGACAGGTGCTGTTCAACGGCACGGACCTGCGCTCGCTGGACGAGGAGTCGCTGCGCAAGCTGCGCGGCGACCGCATCGCCATGATCTTCCAGGATCCGCTGATGACGCTCAACCCGGTGCTGCGCGTCAAGGAACAGATGATGGAGGCCATCCTGACCCATCATCCCCGCACGTCCCGGCGCGAAGCCGAGACCCGCTGCCTGGAAGCGCTGGCCATGGTCGGCATCCCCGCACCCGAAAAGCGCCTGGACAACTATCCGCATGAATTCTCGGGCGGCATGCGCCAGCGCGTGGCGATTGCCATCGCCATGCTCAACCATCCCGAACTGATCATTGCCGACGAGCCGACCACGGCGCTGGATGTCACCATCCAGGGCCAGATCCTGTACCAGATGCAGAAGCTGTGCCGCCAGAACGATACGGCCATGATCTGGATCACCCATGACCTGGGTGTCGTGGCCGAGCTGGCCGACAAGGTGGCCGTCATGTATGCCGGCCGCATCGTCGAATACGGCCCGGTCTCCGAAGTCCTGGCCGCACCGCGCCATCCCTACACCCAGGGCCTGCTGCAATCGATGCCGGGTGCAGCCGCGCCCGGCAGCCGCCTGAACCAGATCGATGGCATGGCCCCCACCCTGACCGGACGCGAGGCCGGCTGTACGTTCCGGCCCCGCTGCCCGCATGCCGGGCCGGAATGCGCACGCGCCGTCCCTGACCGCACCGATGCCGGCGAGCGCTATTTCCGCTGCTACCGGCCGATCGCCCTCGCCCAGGAGCAAGCATGACGACGGAATACGTGATCGACATCCGCAACCTGCGCAAGCAGTTCGGCAAGAAACCGGATATCGCCCAGCGCCTGCTCGGCCTGGCGGGCCGCAAGGTCGAATCGCCTACGGTGCATGCCGTCAACGACGTCAATCTGGCCATCGCCAAGGGCGAAGTGGTCGGGCTGGTCGGCGAGTCGGGCTGCGGCAAATCCACCCTCGGGCGCATGGCCGCCGGCCTGATCCGCCCCTCGGCCGGCAGCATTCACTACCAGGGCAAGGACATCGCCACGCTGCGCGGCAAGGCGCGTCTGGACTATATCCTGGGCGTACAGATGATCTTCCAGGATCCGCAGGCGTCGCTCAATCCCAAGCAGCGCCTGCACCAGATCCTGGGCGAAGCGCTCAAGGTACACGGACTGGCTCCGGCCAGCGAGATCCCGGGCCGGGTCGATGCCGCGCTGGCCGAAGTCGGCCTCGAGCGCGACTATCGCAACCGCTTCCCGCACCAGATCTCGGGCGGCCAGCGCCAGCGCATCGGCATCGCCCGCGCCCTGATGGTGCAGCCATCCTTTCTGGTCTGCGATGAGCCGGTCGCGGCGCTCGATGTCTCGATCCAGGCGCAGGTCATCAACCTGTTCATGGACCTGCGCGACCGCCACGGCTTTACCTACCTGTTCATCAGCCATGACCTGGGCGTGGTGCGGCACATCTCCGACCGCGTTGCCATCATGTACCTGGGCCGCATCGTCGAGATCGCTGCCGCTGCCGATATTTTCAGCCGTGCCGCGCACCCCTACACGCAGGCCCTGCTGGCCGAGATGCCCGACGTACAGCGGCAAAAACGCGTCTTCACCCCCATCAAGGGGGAAATCCCGTCGCCCCTGAATCCGCCCTCGGGCTGTACTTTCCATCCGCGCTGCCCGCACGCCACGGCACGCTGCAAGGAAGAAGCCCCTGTCCTGCAGGACATCGGCACCGGCCACCAGGCCGCCTGCCATTTGCTGACCCACCCAGCCTAGTCCCTGAGTCCCCTCCCGTTACCAGATACAGAACCACATACAGACCATGCCTGACACCCACTCCGACACCGCCTCCGCCATCGTCGCCGGCATTCGCCGCTGGATCGAGTGCGAATCCCCCTCGCACGACCGCGCCGCCCTGCTGCAGATGGCCGACATGCTGCTGACCGATGCCCGCAACATGGGCCTGCAGACCACCGCCCGCGACATCGGCATGGAGACGGGACCGCTGCTGCATATCCACAACCGCGCCGCCGGCGATGACCGGCCCGGCATCATGATCCTGGCGCACTACGACACCGTGCATCCGGTCGGCACGCTGGAAAAGAATCCCTGCCGCATCGAGGAAGACCGCTTCTACGGTCCCGGCACCTACGACATGAAGGCCGGCACCTGGCTGGCGCTGACCGCACTGGGCACGCTGGCGCAGCCCGGCAGCAGCGCCCTGCCCATCGATTTCGTGATCGTGCCCGACGAGGAAGTCGGCAGCCACGCATCGCGCGCCCATATCGAGGACTTTGCCCGCCAGGCCCGTTATGTACTGGTCTGCGAACCGGCGCGTGCCGATGGCGGCCGCTGCGTGACCGCCCGCAAGGGCACCGGCTTCATCTATGTCAGCACCCAGGGCCGGCCGGCCCATGCCGGCGTGCAGCACCAGAAGGGCCGCAACGCCATCCAGGAAATGGCCCACCAGATCCTGGCGCTGCAGGCCATGACCGACTACGAGCGTGGCATCACGGTCAGCGTCGGCGTGATCGAAGGCGGCACCACCTCCAACGTGGTGCCCGAGCACTGCCGCATCGAGACTGATTTCCGCATTCCCGACCCCGAGGCCGGCGACATCCTGCGCGCCAGGGTGGAACAGATGAAGGCCGTCGATCCGGACGTGAAGCTGAGCGTCGAGTTCATCCTCAACCGCCCGCCCATGCCGCGTACCGAAGGCACGGCAGCACTGCTGGCGCGTGCCCAGGAATATGCAAGCGCAGCAGGCTTCGACCTGGAAGAGGCACCGATGACCGGTGGCGGCAGCGATGCCAACTTCACCGCTGCGCTGGGCCTGCCCACGCTTGATGGCCTGGGTGCCGACGGCGACGGTGCCCACACACTGTGGGAGCACATCCTCGTCTCGACGCTGCCGGCACGGCTGGATTTCTGGAAGAAAATGCTGCACGCGCTGGATTGAGCGCCATGCCGGGCGGGATCAGTACCGCTCCGGTATGAGCATGTTTTCGATGCCAGGTGACCGGAGTAGCATGGCGGTTTCATTGGCAAGGAGAACAGGCATGAAAATCTGGGGCCGCATCAATTCAAGCAATGTCCGCAAGGTGCTCTGGTGCGCAGAAGAACTGGGGCTGGACTACGAACATATTCCTGCCGGTGGCGAGTTTGGCCTGACCGATACCCCCGAGTATCGGATGCTCAATCCCAACGGCCGGATACCCTGCCTTGAGGACGGTGACTTGGTATTGTGGGAATCGAATGCCATCGTGCGCTATCTGGCCCGCCAGTATGGTGCCGCCCCTTTCTCGCCTGCAGCCGACGTGCGCGCCTGGGCCCGCACCGACAAATGGATGGACTGGACCTCGCTGTCATTCGCCGTGCCATTTCGCGGCATGTTCTGGAATCTGGTGCATATCGCCCCCGAGCAACGCGACCATGCTGCCATTGAAAGCGGAGCAAAAGAATGCGCCCGACTGATGACCATCGCTGACAGTGCTCTGGCAACATCACCCTTTCTGTCAGGTCAGCATATGGGTATCGCGGATATTCCGCTCGGCACACTGGCCTACCTGTGGTTGTCGCTTCCTGTGGAAAGACCTGCCTTGCAGCACCTGGATGCCTGGTATGCGCGACTGTGTGAACGGCCCGCATACCGCAAGGCCGTCATGACGCCGGTGACCTGAGCCACCTGCCGCTCAGATCACGCACTGCGGCTCACTGCCAGGTTCACATCAGTAGCGTTCCGGCACCAGGATATTTTCCGGCACCCGATGGCGGGTATAGCCTCCGTGGCGCTCGCGCTCGGGCAGCACGACCGGCGCACGCTCCACTTCGTGGTAGGGCATCTGTTCCAGCAAGTGCGCAATGCAATTGAGGCGAGCCTTTTTCTTGTCCACCGCCTGCACCACCCACCATGGTGCCTCGGGGATATGGGTACGCTCCAGCATCACTTCCTTGGCACGGGTGTAATCCTCCCAGCGACGCCGCGACTCCAGATCCATGGGGCTGAGCTTCCACTGCTTGAGCGGATCATGGATACGTGCCAGGAAGCGCAGGTGCTGCTCCTCGTCGGTGATCGAGAACCAGTACTTGATGACCTGGATGCCCGAGCGCACCAGCATGCGCTCGAACTCCGGCACGGAGCGGAAAAATTCCTCGTATTCATCATCAGAGCAGAATCCCATGACACGCTCGACCCCGGCGCGGTTGTACCAACTGCGGTCGAACAGCACCATCTCACCGGCAGCCGGCAGGTGCGATACATAACGCTGGAAATACCACTGCGTGCGCTCGCGGTCATTGGGGGCCGGCAAGGCCGCCACGCGGCAGACGCGGGGGTTGAGCCGCTGGGTGATGCGCTTGATCACGCCCCCCTTGCCGGCCGCATCGCGCCCCTCGAAAATAATCACGACCTTGTGGCCGGTATTGACCACCCAGTCCTGCAGCTTGACCAGCTCGCCCTGCAGCCGGAACAGTTCCTGGAAGTAGACGCGGCGGTCGATCTGCGCCTGCAATGAATCGATGGCCAGCGGCTTGCCATCCTCGCCGATGTAGCGATCCTCGAGTTCCATTTCGAACTCTTCGTCGTAGCTGTCGATCAGGTCGAGATGCAGGCGGCGTTCCAGATCATCGGGGTCGTCGATCACGGGGCGGCGGGCAGTACTGGAAACGGCGGAGCGTGTCATGGCATCACCTTCGAAAATAGATATGGTTACATTTAATCATACTATGCCAGATCAAGATGTCGAGCGAATGACATGGAGCGACATCACGGCACCTCCATCGGCGCCCCACTGAACCGCGACCTTCACATTCCCCTTTGCTGAATTTAGGGTGTATCTTCTCTACGAGGCCTTGTTTCCCCTGGCCGGGCGCTTTATCCTGCCACATTGCCCAGACTCCGGTTCTGCTGTGTCCTCCCCTCGCCTGCCTTCGTCCCTGCTGATCGCCCTGACCGGCCTGCTGTCGCTCTCCATCGCCATGGGGATCGGTCGATTTGCCTTTACGCCGGTGCTGCCGATGATGCTGCACGACGGTACGCTGGACCTGCCGACCGGCAGTTGGCTGGCGACCGCCAACTACATCGGCTATCTGCTGGGTGCGCTGCTCTGTGCCGCCAGTCCCTTCTGGCAACGTTATTGGCGAGGTGCTGCATGGCCGCCCGCGCGACTGGTACACACGGGTCTGGCCGCCACCGTAGCCCTGACGCTGGCCATGGCCCTGCCCTGGCCGGATGCCTGGCCGACCTGGCGTTTTCTGTCCGGGATCGCCAGTGCCGTGGTCTTCGTCTTCACCTCGGGCTGGGTCATGGCACAGTTGGCACAGCGCCAGTCCACCCACCTTGGCAGCATGATCTTTGCCGGCCCCGGTGCCGGCATCGCGCTCAGTGGCCTGGCCGTCATGGGCATGGTGCAGCAGCGCTGGCTGGCCAGCAGTGCCTGGATCGCGTTCGGTATCCTGGCACTGCTGCTGACACTGGCCGTCTGGCGCACGCTCGACTCGCCCATGCCCAATGCTGTCTGCCCCCCCTCCAGCCCCTCGGCATCTCCACATAACGAATCGGCGGGACAATCGACCCCGCCCACCGCGCAGCCAGGAGACAACACGGGTGGCACGCTGGAAATCGGCCTGCTGGCAGTGGCCTACGGACTGGCCGGGTTTGGCTACATCATCAGCGCGACCTTCCTGCCGGTCATCGCCCGGACGGTGTTGCCGCCATCGCCCTGGCTCGACATGTTCTGGCCGATTTTCGGCATTTCGGTTTCCGTGGGTGCCTTGCTGGCGACCCAGGCACCCCGCACACTCGATAACCGGCTGGCATTGCTGGTCAACTATCTGCTCCAGGCTGCGGGTGTGCTGCTGTCGATTTTCTGGCAGACCCTGCCGGGGTTCGTATTGAGCAGCATCCTGCTCGGCCTGCCGTTCACATCCATCACGTTTTTCGCGTTGCAGGAAGTCCGCCGCCTGCGGCCAGGCCAGACTGCCAGCCTGCTGGCCCTGATCACCGCCCTGTACGGTATCGGCCAGATCGCCGGCCCCCCCCTGGCGGCAGCACTGGTCGAACACACCGGCGATCTCGCTCGCGGCTTCGACCTGGCGCTGGGCACCGCTGCGGCGACCCTGCTGATAGGGGCCGGGCTGTACTGGCTGATGTTCCGTCGCTGGCCAAGCACGCCCAAACACCCTACTCCGTGAATCCGCTCCGATGGCTGTCACCTGCATCGCAGCCACCGTCTCCCTGAGCACCGCGGCACCGATTTTCTACTATCCTTTACCATCATGACCCATACCACTGCTCTCGACATACTGGCCCACATCCGGCGCTGGACCGAATGCGAATCACCCTCCCAGTCGCTGCAGGCGCTGGGCCGCATGGCCGACCTGATCGTGGCCGATGCCCGCATGCTCGGCCTGCAGGCCGAATTGCACGACATCGGTGCCGAAGCCGGCCCGCTGATCCACATCCACAACCGCGCACCGGGTGACAGCCGTGCCGGCATCATGGTGCTGGCGCACTACGACACCGTACATCCCGTCGGCACGCTGCAGCAGAATCCCTGCCGCATCGAGGGCGACCGTTTCTACGGCCCCGGCACCTACGACATGAAGGCCGGCACCTGGCTGGCCCTGTCGGCACTGGGCACGGTCGCACAAGCCGGCAGCAGTGCGCTGCCCATCGACATGGTGATCGTGCCCGACGAGGAAACCGGCAGTACCGCCTCTCGCTCTCACATCGAAGACTTCGCCCGCCGCGCGCGCTACGCGCTGGTCTGCGAGCCGGCGCGAGCCGACGGCGGCCGCTGCGTGACCGCCCGCAAGGGCACCGGCTTCATCTGGGTCAATACCCATGGTCGCCCTGCCCACGCCGGCGTCCAGCATGACAAGGGGCGCAATGCCATCAAGGAAATGGCGCACCAGATCCTGGCGCTGGAGGCGCTGACCGACTATGCACGCGGCATCACGGTCAGCGTGGGCCTGATCAGCGGCGGCACCACCTCCAATGTGGTGCCCGAGCACTGCCAGGTCGAGGTGGATTTTCGCGTGCCCGATGCGGCTGGCGCAGCCTGGCTCAAGGCGCAGGTCGAAGCGCTGCGTCCCGTCGATCCGGATGTCGCGCTCAAGGTCGAGTTCAAACTCAATCGCCCGCCCATGGACCGTACCGAAGCCACTGCTGCGCTGCTGCACCGCGCCCAGGCCTCGGCCCGCGCAGCCGGTTTCGAGCTGGAAGAAGCACCGCCCACCGGCGGCGGCAGCGACGCCAACTTCACCGCCGCACTCGGCGTGCCGACCCTCGATGGTCTGGGTGCCGACGGCGATGGCGCGCACACCCTGCATGAGCACATTCTCGTCTCGACCCTGCCGGCCCGGCAGGCTTTCTGGAACCATCTGCTGCAGCACCTGGACTGAACCATGAACGAGCAAACACGCTATCTCCCCGCCCCCCAGATCGACTCGGCACTGCGCGACGACATCCGCCTGCTGGGCCGTACCCTGGGCGAAGTGATCCAGGCCTGCGAAGGCAAGGCGGTCTACCAGACCATCGAGACGCTGCGCCGCACCGCCGTCCAGTTGCGCCGCACCAGCCAGCAGGAAGATGCCGCCCTGCTGGAGCAGAAGGTCAAGGCGCTGAAAGCCCCCGGTGCCAATGCCGTGGCCCGCGCGTTCAGCTATTTCCTGCATCTCTACAACATTGCCGAAGACCACAACCAGAAAATCAGCCAACGCCAGACGCAACTGTCCGGCGACGGCCCCCTGCCCGGCAGCCTGCGGCATGTGATCGGCAAGCTGCGCGACCAGGGCATCGGTGCCGGCAAGATCCGCAAGTCGCTGGAACAGGCCTGCCTGGTGCCGGTACTGACGGCACACCCGACCGAAGTACAGCGCAAAAGCACGCTCGATCTGCATCGCCACATCGCGCAAGCCCTGGCGCAACGCGATCTGCCGCTGACGCCCGACGAGCAGCGCGCATCCGACGAAGCCCTCACCGGCTATATCGCCACGCTCTGGCAGACCCGCATGCTGCGCTATTCGCGCCTGACGGTCGGCGATGAAATCGACAATGCCCTGTCGTACTACCGCAGCACCTTCCTGCATGCCATCCCGCGCCTGTATCGCGACCTGTCGCGACTGCTGGACAAGGACGCCGGCTCACCGTTCGGCCCACTACCCAAGCCCGTTGCGGCCTTTCTGCGCATGGGCAGCTGGATCGGCGGCGACCGCGACGGCAATCCCAATGTCGATGCCGGCACCCTGCGCCATGCCCTGCTGCGCCAGGCTACGGTCCTGTTCGAGTATTACCTCAAGGAGTTCTACCTGCTGGGGACCGAGCTGTCGATGTCGACCCTGCTGATCGACGCCTCGCCGGACCTGATGGCCCTGTCCGACGCCAGCGTGGATACCTCGCCGCATCGCGAGGACGAACCCTATCGCCGCGCCCTGATCCAGATCTACGCACGCGTGGCCGCCACGGCGCAAAACCTGACCGGCCAGCCACTGGCCCGCCGCAAGACGGCCCAGGCCGAACCCTATGCCGATCCCGACGAACTGGCCGCCGACCTGCGCACCGTGGCCGACTCGCTGGTGACACATCACGCCACGCCGGTGGCGCGACTGCGCCTGAACCTGCTGCAACATGCCGTCGCCACCTTCGGTTTCCACCTGGCAACCGTTGACCTGCGCCAGAGCTCCGATGTCCACGAGCGCGTACTCGACGAGCTGTTCAGCCGGGCCGGCGTCACACTCGACGGCAAGCCGGTCCGCTACCAAGAACTGGCCGAAGACGACCGCATCCGGCTGCTGCGCAGTGAACTCACGCAGGCACGACCGCTGTCCTCACCCTGGCTGGCCTACAGCGAGGAAACCGCCCGCGAACTGGAAATCCTGCGCGCCGCCGCCGAGGTCCGCAGCCGCTATGGCAAGCTGGCCGTGCGCCAGACCATCGTGTCCCATACCGAAAGCGTCAGCGATCTGCTCGAAGTCATGGTGCTGCAGCAGGAAGCCGGTCTGCTGTCGCATCCCGACCTGCCCATCGAACCCGGCGACGGCCTGATGGTCGTCCCCCTGTTCGAAACCATTCCCGACCTGGAAAACGGCCCGGCCATCATGGCACAGTGGCTCGACTACCCCGAGGTCAAAACGCGCGTGCGCAAGGCCCAATTGGGCGTACAGGAAGTCATGCTGGGCTATTCCGACAGCAACAAGGACGGCGGCTACCTGACCTCGAACTGGTCACTGTATCAGGCCGAACATGCCCTGATCGACGTGTTCAAGGCACGCCGCCTGCGGCTGCGCCTGTTCCACGGCCGGGGCGGCACGGTGGGTCGCGGCGGTGGTTCCACCTACGAGGCCATCCTGGCGCAGCCACCGGGCACCGTCGATGGTCAGATGCGCCTGACCGAGCAGGGCGAAGTCATCCAGAGCAAGTACAAGGACGCCGAAGTCGGCCGCAGCCACCTCGATCTGCTGGTTTCGGCCACGCTCGAAGCCTCGCTGTCGGGACAGGACGGCAACAGCCACCAGGCCGACGACACCTGCCTGAGCACCTACGGCCCGTTGATGGCGCACCTGTCGGCACAGGCCATGCGCAGCTATCGCGGCCTGGTCTACGAAACGGACGGCTTCGAGCGGTATTTCTTCAGTGCCACACCGATCCAGGAGATCTCCGGCCTGAACATCGGATCGCGCCCGGCCTCGCGCAAGAAAAACCCGACCATCAATGACCTGCGGGCCATTCCCTGGGGGTTTTCGTGGGCCCAGTGCCGCCTGCTGCTGCCGGGCTGGTTCGGCGTGGGATCGGCCCTGCATGATTACCTTGAAAATGGCACCAGCGGCCAGCCGCGCAGCCGCAGCGCCCGCCTGGCGCAGTTGCGCGCCATGGCCGCGGAATGGCCGTTTTTCAACACCACCCTGTCCAACATGGAAATGGTGCTCTCCAAGGTCGATCTGCACATTGCGGCGCGCTACGCCGAACTGGTACCCGATGCCAAACTGCGCAAGAATATTTTCGAGCGCATCCGCACCGAGTACGCACTCACCCGCGAAATCCTGCAGGAAATCAACCAGCGCGAACTGCTGGCCGACAACCCGCAACTGGTGGCCTCGCTGCAGGAGCGCTTCGCCTACATCGATCCGCTCAACTACCTGCAGGTCGAAGTGCTGCGCCGTTTCCGGGCCGGCCAGCAACAGCGCAGCCAGGCCAATGCCGTCGCCAACGAGCGCCTGCAGCGTGCCATCCACCTGACCATCAACGGCATCGCCGCCGGCCTGCGCAACACCGGCTGATGCCGCCACGGGGACACACCATGACGCACTGGGTCCAACCCATCACCCTGGCCATGAACGGCCTGCACCTGGAACCGCTGTCGCTGGCCCACGAAACGGGCCTGCGACAGGCGGCCGCCGATGGCGAACTCTGGAACCTGCGCGTCACTTCGGTGCCGCGCCCCGAAGATACTCGCACCTATATCGAAACGGCATTGCTGCAACGCGAGCAAGGCACGCGCTTTGCCTTTGCCGTGATCGACGATGCCAGCGGGCAGGTGCTGGGCAGCAGCAGCTACCACGACATCGTGGCCGATATCCGGCGGCTGGAGATCGGCTACACCTGGTATGCCCGCAGCGTGCAGCGCAGCCACGTCAATACGACGTGCAAGCTGCTGCTGCTGCGCCATGCCTTCGACACGCTGGAGGCCGATGTCGTCGGCTGGCGCACGGACAACTACAACTTCGCCAGCCAGCGGGCCATCGAGCGGCTCGGCGCACGCCGCGACGGCATGATCCGGCATCATGCGCGACGTCGCGACGGCACCATCCGGGATACGGTCATGTACAGCCTGCTGCGCGGAGAATGGCCGGAGGTGCAGGCCCATCTGGTCTATCTGCTGCAAAGCCGCCGCAACACCGGCACGCAGGGCTGATCCGGCCTCTGCGCACCACCAAAACCGGCTACAAGACCACGTAGCCGGCGATCGCCAGAAAGTGCGCCGCACTGCCCGCCAGCACGAACAGATGCCAGATGCCGTGCCAGTGTCGGTAGCGCTCATCGAAAACGAAAAATACGATACCGGCGGTATAGATCGCGCCGCCCGCTGCCAGCCAGGCAAAGCCGGCCTTGCCCAGCCCCAGGGTCAGTGGCCCGAGCGCCAACAACACGACCCAGCCCATGACGGCATAGATCACGATGGACAGAATGCGCGCCGGCGAACGCGGCTTGATATCCTGCAGGATGCCGATCAGCGCCAGCCCCCACACCACGCCGAACAGGCTCCAGCCCCAGGGGCCGCGCAGGGTCACCAGGCAGAACGGCGTGTAGCTGCCGGCAATCAGCAGGTAGATCGAAAAATGATCCAGCTTGCGAAACACATTCTTGGCCCGCCCGCGCACGCTGTGATAGAGCGTGGAGATCAGGTACAGCAGGATCAGCGTGGCACCGTAGATCGATACGCCCACGATGCGCCAGGGATCGCCGGTCAGGCCCGCCATGACCAGCAGCCAAGACACCCCGGCCACGGCCAGTACTGCGCCGGCCAGATGTGTCCAGGCATTGAAACGCTCACCGTAATACATCACGCACTCCCGTGTAAAACCTGCAGCGACCCATCATTCGCCCCTTGCCTGACAGACATCCAGATAGTGGCGGAACGCCGCCAGCGTCGCCTCGCTGACATGGTGCTCCATGCCCTCGGCGTCCCGTCGTGCCGTGTCTTCGTCCACGCCCAGTGCCAGCAGAAACGCCTCGACCAGTTGGTGCCGCTGGCGACTGTACTGCGCCATGGCCTCGCCCTTTTCAGTCAGCAGCGTGCCCTGGTAGGGGCGCAGCACCACATAGCCTTCCACTTCCAGTCTCTTGAGCATCTTGGCCACCGTCGGCTGCGCCACACCCAGCCGTTCGGCAATCTCGACCTGGCGAGCCTGGCCTGCGCTGTGCAGCAGGTCCGAGATCAGTTCGACATAGTCTTCGATGATTTCGAGCCGGTGCGCCTCGCGTACCTGCTGGAACCCCGCCACCTGCAATGTGGGATTCAGCAAACGGGCGACCGTGCGCCGGGAAGGAGGAGTATCTGTCATGCGTAGTGATGCCATACGGGTGAGGCTGCCCAATTATCCCTCATCTCTCGGCCAACAGCGGACATTTGTCGGGATGCAGACAGGGATTTCCGCCAAAAGGCAAGGCGACATTCCATTACCTAACGCACTCTTAGAAAAAAATAATGGACAAAAGTCAATCAATTGCTATACAAAATATATAGCACTAGCTATATTAGAAAATGAAATTTATTCTCGATGAGGTAGTCATGCCCCTGTCCACGCTGCAGCACCCCCCTCGCACGTCCATCCGGGCTGGCCGAATCGGCCAGCGGCTGGCACACATGCTGGCCTGCACGCTCGCCAGCGTCGGGCTGGCCAGCCTGCCCTGGAGCGCGGCACAGGCCCAGCAGGAACAGGACAAGTTCAAGGTCGTGACAACCTTCACCGTGATTGCCGACATGGCCCGCAACGTGGCAGGTGACGCCGCCATCGTCGAATCGATCACCCGCCCTGGTGCGGAAATCCACGAATACCAGCCAACGCCCGGCGACCTCGTACGCGCCCAGGGAGCACAACTGATCCTCTGGAATGGCCTGAACCTGGAACTGTGGTTCGAGAAGTTCTTCTCGCGCCTCAAGAACGTGCCCAGCGCCGTGGTATCCGACGGTATCGAACCAATCGGCATCGGCGAAGGCCCCTACAGCGGCAAACCCAATCCACATGGCTGGATGTCGCCCACCTCGGCGCTGATCTATGTCGACAACATCCGTGATGCCCTGATCAGTCACGACCCCGACCATGCCGATACCTACCGCACCAATGCCGAGGCCTACAAGCAGCAGATCCGCGATGCCATCGCCCCCATCCAAGCCGAACTGGCTGCGCTGCCGGAAGAAAAACGCTGGCTGGTCACCAGCGAAGGGGCTTTCAGTTACCTGGCACGGGATTTCGGCCTGCAGGAGCTCTACCTGTGGCCCATCAATGCCGACCAGCAGGGCACGCCGCAGCAAGTGCGCCGGGTGATCGACGCCGTGCGTGCGCATCATATTCCCGCCGTGTTCAGTGAAAGCACCATCTCCGACGCCCCTGCCCGGCAGGTCGCCCGTGAAACCGGTGCCCACTATGGCGGCGTCCTCTACGTGGACTCGCTCAGCGAACCGTCCGGCCCGGTCCCGACCTATCTTGACCTGCTGCGCGTCACGTCCGACACCATCGCCCAGGGGCTCTCTCGATGAGCCTGGCCTCTTCCCCGACAGCGGCAGGCACGCAGGCACAGGCCGAAGGCCTGGATGTGCGCCATGTCACCGTGACCTATCGCAACGGCCACACGGCGCTGCGGGACGCCTCGTTCGATACCCCGCAGGGCAGCATCACGGCCCTGGTCGGCATCAACGGCAGCGGCAAGTCCACGCTGTTCAAGTCCATCATGGGCCTGCTGCGACTGGGTCGTGGCGAGATCCGCATTCTGGGCCTGTCGGTACAGGAGGCCATGCGCCGCAACCTGGTGGCCTATGTGCCGCAGAGCGAGGAAGTGGACTGGAACTTCCCGGTGCTGGTCGAGGATGTGGTCATGATGGGCCGCTACGGCCACATGGGCTTCATGCGCATTCCACGCCGCGCCGACCGCGATGCGGTCGAGCAGGCGTTGCAGCGCGTCGGCATGCTGGAACTGCGCACGCGCCAGATCGGTGAACTGTCGGGCGGCCAGAAAAAGCGCGTGTTCCTGGCCCGGGCACTGGCCCAGGATGCCCGCGTCATCCTGCTTGACGAACCCTTCACCGGGGTCGATGTGAAGACCGAGGATGCCATTATCGGCCTGCTGCGCACCCTGCGCGACGAAGGCCGGGTCATGCTGGTCTCGACCCACAATCTGGGCAGCGTGCCGGAATTCTGCGACCGTACGGTCCTGGTCAAGGGCACGGTGCTGGCCTGTGGCCCCACCGCCGAGATCTTTACCCGCGCCAATCTCGAACGCACCTTCGGCGGCGTGCTGCGCCACTTCGACCTGCCGCAGGAACATGCGGCAGAAGGCATGGCCGTCGGCATCATGACCGACGACGAGCGCCCCCTGGTACTGCTCGATGGCCGCTATTCGGTACGCGATCCAGCCCCTGGCCCGCAGGAGCCACGCACATGAGTGCCGCCCCGACCCTGTGGCCATACCTGGCCGAGCCATTCGGCTACGCCTACATGGTCAACGCCATGTGGAGCGCGGCGCTGATCGGCGGCGTCTGCGCCTTTCTGTCGTGCTTCCTGATGCTCAAGGGCTGGTCGCTGATCGGCGATGCGCTGTCACACTCCATCGTGCCCGGCGTGGCCGGTGCCTACATGCTGGGCCTGCCCTTTTCGGCGGGTGCTTTTTTTGCAGGGGGGCTGGCGGCCGGTGCCATGGTCTTTCTCAACCAGCACACCCGGCTCAAGGAAGATGTCATCATCGGCCTGATCTTCACAACTTTCTTCGGGCTGGGGCTGTTCATGATTTCCCTGTCGCCCGCCAGCATCAACATCCAGACCATCGTGCTGGGCAATATCCTGGCCGTCACGCCAGGCGACACCCTGCAACTGGTCCTGATCGGCGGCATCACCCTGCTGGTGCTGCTGCTCAAGTGGAAAGACTTCCTGCTGGTCTTTTTCGATGAGACCCACGCACGCAGTTGCGGCCTGCCGGTCACCACGCTCAAGATCCTGTTCTTTGCCCTGCTGTCGGCCTGCGCCGTGGCCGCCATGCAGACCGTGGGGGCCTTCCTGGTGATTGCCCTGATCGTTACCCCGGGTGCCACGGCCTATCTGCTCAGCGACCGATTCGGGCGCGTGGTCGCACTGGCCGTGGCCATCGGCAGCCTGTCCAGCTTTGTGGGCGTCTACGCCAGCTACTACATCGATGGGGCCACCGGGGCCATTATCGTCCTGCTGCAGACGCTGCTGTTCCTGGCGGCCTTTTTCTGGGCCCCCCGCCATGGCCTGATCGCCGCCCGGCGTCGCGCCCGGCTGGCTTCGCTGCCACTGGCTGCCGCCGATACCCAGGCAGGAGGCCAGGCCACGCCATGATGATCCTGGACATGATGTTCGCGCCGCTGCAATTCGACTTCATGCGCTCGGCCCTGCTGATCGCCGCCATCGTGGCGGTCCCGGCCGCGCTGCTGTCCTGCTACCTGGTGCTCAAGGGCTGGGCGCTGCTGGGCGATGCCATCTCGCACGCGGTTTTTCCCGGCGTGGTGCTGGCCTACATGCTGGGCCTGCCCTATGCCGTCGGAGCCTTCGTGGCCGGCATGTGCTGCGCCCTGGGCACCGGCTACCTGCAGGCCAACAGCCGGGTCAAGCAGGACACCGTCATGGGCGTGGTATTTTCCGGCATGTTTGCGCTGGGCCTGCTGCTGTATGTTTGGATCCGCAGTGACGTACACCTGGACCATATCCTGTTCGGCGACCTGCTGGGCATCACCGCCCGCGATATCTGGGAAAGCGGCGCCATCGCCGGCACAATCAGCCTGTGGATCATCCTCAAGTGGCGCGACCTGCTGCTGCACACATTCGATCCCATGCAGGCACGTACCACGGGGCTGCGGACCGGCCTGCTGCACTACGGCCTGCTGGCGGCGGTATCGCTGTCGGTTGTCGGGGCCCTCAAGGCAGTCGGGCTGGTCCTGTCCATTGCCCTGCTGATTGCACCGGGTGCGATTGCCTTCCTGCTCACACGCAGCTTTGGCCGCATGCTGCTGGTGGCGACCGGTGTGGCCGTCTCGGCCTCGGTGGCCGGCGTCTACCTGAGCTTCTTCCTGGACAGTGCGCCAGCCGCCACCATCGTATTGCTGCTGTCCATCGTGTTTATCAGTGTACTGGTAGCGCAAGCGCTGCTGAAAGACAAATCGCCCGCGCATCACGGCTAGCGGCAGGCTTCAGCTCAACACATAGTCCCTGGCAACCGGCTGCCGGGTACGGGGCGGTTCGCCAATCATTTCAAACAGAGTGGCCTCGATCGTATGTGACATCCCGTCCAGGGCGAGGTCATTGGCTTCCAGTCCAAACGGGTCTTCGATCTCTGCGCCCAGTGCCTCCAGCGCGAAAAAGGTGTACGCGATGAAACAGACGATCACCGGCGTCATGAGCCCGATGGCATCCAGCAGTCCAAACGGCAGCCAGAAGCAATAGAGATAGATGCACCGGTGAATCAGCACCGAATAGGTAAAGGGGATCGGCGTACCGGCAATCCGTTCACACCCGCCCAGCGCCGTACTCAATTGCCCAAGGGTAGACTCGAAGGCCGGAGCCAGCGGCACGGCCACCTCGCCGGCACGCAGCCGGTCCCGCAGCCATTCGCTCGCCATCAGGAGCGCGATGGCCGGTTTGTAGATCGCCTTGCCCATCCTCTCGGCTTCTGGTGGCGAGAGAAACAGGCGCACATCCGGCATGGCATCCGTCCCCCGCAACTGATGCTTGAGCGTATGCACAAACACGCTGAGGTCGTTGACCAATGCCTTGGCATGCTCCGGACGGGTATTGAGCGACAACGCCTGGCGTACCAGTGACCGCGTATCGTTGAGCACCTGCCCCCACAGGGAGCGGGCTTCCCAATAGCGGGCATAGCTGGTGCTGTTGCGAAACCCCAGGAAAATGGCCAGCGTCACACCGATCAGGGAAAACGGCACGAAGTTGAGGGAAACCTTCCAATCCAGCACCTGCCCATGGACAAAGGTCACCAGTACCGCAAACAGGGTAGTCGCAATCAACTGTGGCGCGATGGCCGACAACACCGAGCCACGCAAGACAAACAGCATTCGCAGCCAATGCAGCCGCGGCCGGATAATCATGAGGATATCCTCAGACGATTTTTTTGCCTGGACACGCCAGGGGCCTCAATGCAAAAAAGTCAGACTAGTTTCCTAGTCTGACTTTTTTCAATCCTGGTCGGGGTGAGAGGATTCGAACCTCCGACTCCTACGTCCCGAACGTAGTACTCTACCAGGCTGAGCTACACCCCGTCGCGGGCTTCGGAAACCAGTCGCGCAAAAGCTGTTTTAGGGCTTTTTTTGCTTACCGATCTCTTTCCACTGCGAAAGCGCAAAAGTTTAACAGAGATTCCTTGAAAATGGAAGCGGGAAACAAATCGAGTGCGCGACGCGCCGTTTCCGCTTCAGCCAGGGCCGCCTTGCGGGCATGCTCGAGCGCATCCGAAGCATGGATCGTGCGGGCGATCAGGTCGAAGTCTGCCTCGCCGGTACGGATGGCCTCACGCACCAGTTCTCGCTGTTCCGGCGTGCCGGTTTCCATGATGCGGATCAGTGGCAGCGTGGGCTTGCCTTCGCGCAGGTCATCGCCCACATTCTTGCCCAATGCACCGGCATCGCCGCTGTAATCGAGGATATCGTCCACCAGTTGGAAGGCAGTGCCGATATGGCGACCGTAGGCAGCGGCCGCCTCTTCCTGTTCGGGCGTGGCACCGGCCAGCACCGCACCGACCTGGGCGGCCGCCTCGAACAGCTTGGCGGTCTTGTAGCGCACCACTTCCATGTAGCGCGCCTCGGTCACGTCCGGATCATGCACATTGAGCAACTGCAGCACCTCTCCCTCGGCAATGACCGTGGTGGCACCGGAGAGAATGGCCATCACGCGCATCGAGTCGGCCTGCACCATCATCTCGAACGAGCGAGAATACAGATAATCGCCCACCAGCACGCTGGCGGCATTGCCGAACACCGCATTGGCGGTATCTCGCCCGCGACGCAGGTCGGATTCATCGACCACGTCGTCATGCAGCAACGTAGCCGTGTGGATGAATTCAACCACGGCAGCCAGCAGGTGATGATGATCCCCCCTGTAGCCCAGCGCCCGCGCCACCATCAGCAGCATGGCCGGACGCATGCGCTTGCCGCCCGCGCCGATGATGTAGTCGGCAATCGTGCGGATCAGCACCACATGGGAATCAAGCCGGGAGCGAATGACGGCATCCATCGCCTTCATGTCGTCGGCTACGCAGGCAAGCAGATTAGGGGAAGGTTTCAACGCAGATCCAGCGAAAAAAGCCGTCGCGTCCTGTTTGCATCAGGCCTCGCGACAAGCCAGGTCATCGGGTCATCCGCACGCCGGGGGCAATGCGGGTACATGGCTGCATGCCTGCTATCGGAGCCAGGCAAGGTAAGGGCGATTATACGGCAGCAACATCGATTTACATCTGGTTGGAGCCATACAAAGCAGAAGGCTCATGCAGACGGTCGCCTGCTGCAGCCACAATCCTGACCCTCAGCCATCCAGCAAAGTCAGCCTCGGCCAACGTACCATCGGCCAGACCAATATATTGCGGATAAAGCTCCAGGTCATCTGCCTGTAGCAAACCACCATTCAACTCGATGAAAACTTCACATATCACTGCTGCGGTACGTTTGTTGCCATCGGCAAATGGATGATTGCACGCCATGCCGAAGGCAAGGCTGGCAGCCAGTTCGGCTAGGTCCGGAGGGGGATTGCCATAAGCATATCGTTGCTGCGGACGCGCCAGCGCAGAATCCAGCAGGTTTTCATCACGCACGCCTGCCACCCCGCCATGTTCGGCAAGCTGCCGGTCATGAATTGCCAAGGCCAGTGCCTTGCTTATCCAGATAATCATGACTGCCTCCCTCGACCTTACTGGGCCAGTTTGTGCAGCAATGCCTTGCGCTTGCGCATCACTTCTTCCGCCACCGCCATTTGTGCCGCCAGCGTAGGGTCATAGGCAGTCAGGCGGATGCCGTCGGGGGTTTCGATGGCGAACAGTTCATCGCCCTTTTCCAGACGCAGGCGCGTCAGCAGTTCCTTGGGCAGGATGACGCCGGCAGAGTTGCCAACGGCGGTGATCTTGAGTTTCATGGTGACCTCCATCAGGTTATAACCAATGTTATCACTTAATCGGTGGAACAGATTTTCATCTTGCCGGCCCCCGCAGAAAAAACAGCCCCGCAGGCAATACCTGCAGGGCTGTCGAATATGAGGCGTCCTGCCCTGGCAGCGGCCTGGCCGCTGCCCCGATCAGGCGAACACGCGGAAGCGTTGCTCGTCGTCGATGAAGCTCTTTTCGCCGAAACCACCTTCGTGCGAGCCGAAGGGCATCTGCGCGCGCAGCTTCCAGCTGGCGGGGATATTCCACTCGGCAGCGGCCGCAGCATCAGGCAGCGGGTTGTAATGCTGCAGGCTGGCACCGATATTGGCTTCTGCCAGTGCATTCCAGACTGCGAACTGGGCCATACCGCCCGACTGTTCGGACCAGATCGGGAAGTTGTCGGCATAGGCGGCAAACTGCTTCTGCAGGCCGGCGACCACGTCCTGATCTTCATAGAACAGCACCGTACCGGCACCAGCTGCAAAGCTGTTGATCTTGGCTTCGGTGGCGGGGAAGGCATCTGCCGGCACGATCTTGCGCAGCGCGTCCTTGACGAAGCCCCAGAACTTGTCGCTTTGGGCACCGAACAGGATCACGACACGCGAGCTTTGCGAATTGAAGGACGACGGCGTATGGCGCACGGCCTCCTGAATCAGGGCAGTGGCATCCTGCTGCGACAGCGGCAGGTTCTTGCCCAGCGCGTATTGGGTGCGGCGCTTCTTGATGGTGTCGATGAACGAACGGCTCATGCTGAAAATTCCTTGGTGTGATGTGTTGGCGGATACCAATACGGCATGGAGCAACTATATACCAACCAAAAACAGAACATAATCTGATTTTGTGGATAATATATTTCCATAAACAGAACAATCAGGAGCCATCATGCATCCGGCAGACCTTGATGCCAATGACCTGCTGCTGTTCCAGCGGGTCGCCGAAACCGGCAGCCTCAGCCGTGCGGCAGAGCGGAGCGGACTGCCGCGCTCGTATGTGTCACGCCATCTGTCGGCTCTGGAGGCACGCCTGGGCGAACGGCTGTTCCATCGCAGCACGCGCAAGCTCGCCCTGACCGACTTCGGTGCCGGCCTGCTGGAGCACACCCGCGACCTGAGCGACAGCATGGCGCAGATCGACAGCTACGTCGCCTCGCGCAGCGGCCTGCCGAGTGGACGACTGCGGATCTCGATGCCGCCGGACTTTGCCGACCAGGCACTGCCAGCCGCCTTCTTCCCCGACTTCATGGCGCGCTTTCCGGGCATCCGGCTGGAGCTCGACCTGTCGGCCCGGCAGGTGGACATCATCGGCGAACAGTTCGACCTGGCCATCCGTGCAAGTCGCAACGGTACCTTGCCCGACGATGCCAGTCTGGTCGCCCGTCCCCTTTTCCCACATCGCTGGGCGGCCTATGCCAGCGCCGGCTACCTGCAACGCCAGGGCACGCCACACCATCCCGCGATGCTGGAACAGCATGAGGTGCTGGCACTCAGTTCCACGTCGGGGCGACCACGCACCTGGGCGCTACAGCACAAAGACACCGGTGAACAATGGCGCGGCCTGCCGCCCACCCGCTTCCAGTGCAATTCGCTGCGGCTGCTGCTGCACATGGCCCTGCGCCACCAGGGCATCGTCCTGCTGGGCCGCCACCATGCCCAGGACGCGCTGGCCCGGGGCACGCTGCAGCGCATCCTTCCGGGCTGGGAAACCACGCCTTCCCAGACCTGGCTGGTCATGCCCGGCCGCCGACTGGTTCCTGCCGGCGTGCGGGTTTTCATAGAGGCGCTGCAGGCGGCTGTGCCTGATGCAGCAGCCAGTCATGCACTGCCCGGATCCGGCGATCATCCAGCGCCCCCGACGGATACACAATCCCGTAACGCTTGCCCGTCGACACCCGGCGATTGAAGGGCTCGACCAGCACACCACTGGCCAGCTCGTCGGTGGTCAGCGCACGCCGCGCAATGGCCACCCCCATGCCGGCGATGGCAGCCCCAATGGTCAGGTGATTGCGGTTGAACATGTAGCCGCGTCGTACATCCACATCGGCCGCACCGATCTGGCGCAGGTACTGCTCCCATTCTGCATACGGCTGGCTGCCGCGCCAAGCGGTCATGTCATGCAGCAGCGGGAAATGCCTGAGATCGGACGGCTCGGTGAGCGAGGACCCCCGCTCCAGCAACGCCGGCGCGCAGACCGGGAAAATATCCTCTTCCATCATCAGCGAAATCTCGAAGCCCGGATACACCCCGTCATTCAGGTCTATCGCCAGATCGAACAGGCCCGGCAGCAGCGCCTGGGCGCTGTCTTCCGCCTCGATCCGCAATTCGATCTGCGGATAGCGCCGCTGGAAATCAGGCAACCTCGGCACCAGCCATTTGGTCAGGAAGGAAGGCACGGCCCGCAGCCGTACGATCCCGCTGAGATGGCCACCATACAGGCGATGGATTTCCAGATCGACCGCGCCATAGGAAGCCTCGACCACCGGCAGCAGGCGTCGCCCTTCTTCGGTCAGCGCCAGGCTGCGGGGCAGGCGCCGGAACAACCGAAAGCCCAGCCATTCTTCCAGTTGGCGGATCTGCTGGCTGACCGCCCCCGTCGTGACATGCAAGGCATCAGCCGCCTGGGTAAAGGACAACAGCCTGCCACAGACCAGGAACACCTTGAGCCGGGCATGGATCTGCCCTGGTATTTCGCGCCTATCGTTTAGCATTTCTAAACCCAATCCAGAATTCACGCATTGAATCGCGCAGCATTTCCGATAGGATACCCTCATATCTACAAAATAACTGAAGCATCGCTTCCACCTACAGAGATTCAAATGTCCTTCATCAGCGTGCTCGACCTCTTCAAGATCGGCCTTGGCCCTTCCAGTTCGCACACCACCGGTCCGATGCTGGCCGGTCTGACTTTCCTGTCCGCACTGCCCCAGGCCGGACACGCCAGAGAGCAGGTGCGACGCCTGGAAATCCGTCTCTACGGTTCGCTCAGCGCCACCGGCATCGGCCACGCCACCGACCGTGCCGTGGTGGCCGGTCTGTGCGGCTTCGATCCCGCCACCGCCGATCCCGACCAGATGCAGGCCACGCTGGACACGGTGCGTCACGATGCCAGCCTGCCGCTGGGCGGCGTACATGCCGTGCCCTTCGAGTGGTCCCGCGACCTGCGACTGCTGCCGGTTTCCCTGCCCTACCACCCCAATGCGCTGCGCATCACGGCCTACGGTGAAGGTGCCGTACTGCTCGAAAAGACCTATTACTCGACCGGCGGCGGCTTCATTACCGACGCAGACAGCCTGCATGATGGAGCCCAGGAAGACGACGGCCCGGACATTCCTTACCCTTTTGCCTCCGCGCGCGAACTGCTGGCGCTCTGCGAGCAGCATGACCTGGATATCGCCGGGATCATGATGGCCAACGAAAATGCCCTGCGCCCGGAAGCGGAAACCCGCGCAGCCCTGCTGGCGCGCTGGCAGGTCATGCAGGCCTGCGTGGCACGCGGCCTGCGCAAGGACGGCATCCTGCCCGGCGGCCTGGAAGTACCGCGACGCGCACCAGGCCTGCATCGCAAGCTGCTGGCCGCCGAAGCCGGCGCAAACCAGGGCGGCAGGCACACGGCCCTGTTCGGCGAGATGGACTGGGTCAACCTGTACGCCCTGGCGGTCAACGAGGAAAATGCCAGCGGCGGCCGGGTCGTGACAGCCCCCACCAATGGTGCCTCCGGCATCATTCCGGCCGTGCTGCATTTCCATGTACGACATCACCCGGATTGCCCGACAGACGATATCGTCCGTTTCCTGCTCACGGCAGGCGCGGTCGGTGTGCTGTGCAAGCGCAATGCCTCGATCTCGGGTGCGGAAGTGGGCTGCCAGGGAGAAGTCGGCGTGGCCTGCGCCATGGCCTCGGCAGGACTGGCCGCGCTGATGGGAGGCACACCGCGACAGGTTGAAAATGCAGCGGAAATCGGCCTGGAGCACAACCTGGGCCTGACCTGCGATCCGGTGGGCGGACTGGTGCAGGTGCCCTGTATCGAACGCAATGCGATCGCCTCGGTCAAGGCCATCAACGCTGCGCGCATGGCCCTGCATGGCGATGGCCGCCACCTGATTTCGCTGGATCAGGCCATCCGCACCCTGCGCGATACCGGGCGCGACATGCTGACCAAGTACAAGGAAACGTCCGAGGGCGGCCTGGCCGTCAGCTACGTGGAGTGCTGAGCAATTGCCGTACTCCATACATGGATAGCCTGGCCGTTGATGAGACTGATGACTCGCTGGTTAGATTTTGACAACTAACATTAGCCAGACTAGACTAAGGCACACCTATCATCCGCTGCCAGGAGGCCTCCATGCACACTGTCAATATGCTTGAAGCCAAGACATCCCTGTCTCGTCTGGTGCAGGCTGTAGAAGAAGGGCATGAGCGCGAAATCATTATCTCGCGCAATGGACGTCCGGCAGCGCGGCTTGTGCCAATCCGGGACGTACCCGTACAGCGCCGCATCGGTATTGCCAAGGGCCACATCACCATCCCTGACGATATTGATGCTCACAACGATGACGTGGCCGCACTCTTCAATGGGCTAACCCCATGAATATCCTGCTGGATACACACATCGCGCTATGGGCCATTGGCGACAGTCCTAAATTGCCAGCAATGGCCAGAGACCTCATCCTGACACCCACAAACCAGCTCTGGGTCAGTGCCGCCAGTCTCTGGGAAATCACCATCAAGCATGCGCTCGGTAGAGGCGACATGCCTGTGTCAGGCAAACAGGCGCTGGACTATTTTCAACAGTCCGGCTATCGCCTGCTTCCCATCACGGCGGAACACACCATCGAAGTCGGCACATTGCCACTACACCACCAAGACCCTTTTGATCGGATCCTGGTGGCACAGGCGCTTTCCGAGCCACTACGCCTGCTGACGCACGACACCAAAGTCGCAGCGTACAGCAGCACCATCATTCTGGTCTGAAAGCGCTGCCTACAGCAATGCGCATCACGCCTTTGGCAGCTTGCCGTCGCGCAGCAATCCCAGCGTCAGTTCCACCCAGTAACGTACGCCCAGCGGCAGCAGCCGGTCGTTGAAATCGTACTTGGGATTGTGCAGCGAAGCGCTGTCTTCGCCATTGCCCATCCAGATATACACACCCGGGCAGGCCTGCGACATGAAGGCAAAGTCTTCCGAAGCCATGCTGGGCGGCAGATCGCGACGCACGCTGTTGGCCCCCAGCAAGTCCGTCAACACGCCGGCACACACTTCGGCATGCTCAGGGGTGTTGATGGTGGCGGGATAGCTGGCACGGTAATCCAGTTCGACCTCCAGCCCGTGCAGCGTGGCCGTGGCCGCTACCGCATCGCGAAAGCGCTGCTCGATGCGAGCACGCTGCTCCATGTCGAAGCAGCGCATCGTACCGCGCAGCTTGATCTGCTCGGGCATGACATTGAAGGTATCGCCACCGTTGATGCTGGTCACGCTCAGCACCGCCGGCTTGTGGACTTCCTGCTCACGGCTGATCAGCGCCGGCAACTGGGTCACGAGCTGGCAGGCGGCCAGCAGCGTGTCCTTGCCCAGATGCGGCATGGCCGCATGGCAGCCCTTGCCCGTCAGGGTCAGGCTGAACACATCGAACGCCGCCATGACCGGACCGGCATGGACGGCTGCCGTGCCGACCGGCAGACCGGGCCAGTTGTGCATGCTGTAGACCGCCTGCATCGGAAACTGCTTGAACAGGCCATCCTCGATCATGGCGCGGGCACCACCCTCGTTTTCCTCGGCGGGCTGGAAGATGAAATGCACCGTACCGGCAAAATCCGGATTCGAGGCCAGCGCCCGGGCACCGCCCAGCAGCATGGTAGTGTGACCATCATGTCCGCAGGCATGCATGCGACCGGGATTCTGCGAGGCATGCGGCACCGCGTTCAGCTCGGTCACATGCAGCGCATCGATGTCGGCGCGCAGACCGATGGACGGCCCCTCGCCACGGGCACCGCGCAGCACTGCCACTACACCGGTACCAGCCAGGCCCTCATGCACTTCCAGGCCCCAGCTGCGCAGCAGTTCAGCCACGCGCGCGCTGGTGCGGTGTTCTTCGAAAGCCGTCTCGGGATGCTGGTGAAAATCATGGCGCCAGCCTTTCAGTTCATCCAGATGCGGCCAAATTGTCGTACTCATATCCTTTTCCTTGCTGCTTACAGATAACCGAACGGTGCCGCAGGTTCGGCAGCCGTCTCGACCCAGACACTCTTGAGCTGAGTATATTCCTTGAGCGCGTCCAGACCGCTAGAACGGCCATAGCCGCTCTGGCGGTAGCCCCCAAAGGGCGAAGCCACGTTGATGGTCTTGTAGCCATTGACCCAGAAAGTTCCTGCCTGCACCTGCGCCGCTACCCGATGGGCACGGCCGACATCACGCGTCCAGACCGCGCCGGCCAGGCCGAAGCGGCTGTCATTGGCGATCTCGATGGCTTCCTGCTCGGTGTCGAACGGAATCACCGCCACCACCGGGCCGAAGATCTCGTTCTGCGCCACGTCCATGCGATTGTTCACGCCGGTCAGCACGGTGGGCGACACAAAGTAGCCGGTATCGCCCGGCTCGGCGCTGCCCAGAGCCAGCGTGGCCCCTTCCGCAAGCGCGGCGGTGATGCAATTGCGCACATGCTGGAACTGACGCTGATTGCAGATCGGGCCGACTTCGGTCGTCGCTTCGAGCGGATCGCCGACACGCAGGCGTCCGGCACCGTTGATCAGCTTTTCCACCAGCTTGTCATGCACCGTGCGCTGTACCAGCAGACGCGAGCCCGACACGCAGCTCTGGCCGGCACCGGAGAAAATGGCCGCCTGCGCACCCAGGCAGGCGCGATCCAGGTCGGCATCGTCGAACACGATATTGGCCGACTTACCGCCCAGTTCCAGCACGCACGGCACCAGGTGCTCGGCCGACAGCGCAGCAATGCGCGCGCCGGTCGGCACCGAGCCGACGAAAACCACCTTGCCGACCTGCGCCGTCTCAAGCGCAGCCGGAGCGATCGTCTGGCCATAGCCGGCCAGCACATTGACCAGCCCGGCCGGCACGCCTGCCTGCACGGCAATGGCGGCCAGTGCCAGCGAGCTGAACGGCGTCAGTTCCGACGGTTTGAGCACCACGCCATTGCCGGTGGCGATGGCCGGCGCAATCTGCCAGCCGGCCGTGAAGACCGGCGCATTCCAGGGCGTGATCTGCAACACTACGCCGATGGGCTCGCGGCGCGTGTAGTTGAGATGGCCGCTGGGCACAGGGATCACGTCACCGTACAGCTTGTCGGTCCAGCCTGCGTAGTATTCGAACATCTCCGCCACGCGCAGCGCCTCGCCACGACAATCGCGGATCGGCTTGCCGCTGGTCAGCGACTCGAGCAGTGCCAGCGGCTCGGCCTGGGCGCGCACGGCCTGGCCCACTGCGTACATCACGCGGCCGCGCTGGGCATGCGACAGTGCCCACCACTCGCGCTGGCCCTGACGTGCGGCCTCGACGGAGGCCTGTGCCACGGCGGCACCGGCATCGGCGTAGCGCAGCGTTTCCTCGCCGGTTGCAGCGTTGCGCAGCACGACTTCGTCGCCCTGCCCCACCAGCAGGCTGCCGCCTACATACGAACCCACGGTCTGTGCATCCGGGAAGAACACACGGAAAGCCTGCAGAATACGATCTTTCATCTCTTGCTCCTTGCTTGTCTGTTTCGGTTCGTTGCCCCAAGCGCACGCTGGCCCGGGCAACGATACGGTCTACATCGGGATGATCAGGGCCGCTCTTCGTAGGCCACGATACGGTTGAAATCCTCGGCATCATCGACCGATGCCGCCGAATCGGCCCACAGCCGCAGCGCCTCGCGCGACAGCGGTGCGCCAGCACCGCTCTGCTCGATCATGGCAGCAGCCAGGCGCAGGTCCTTGCGCATCAGCTTCATGGTGAAGCCGGAATTGAAGGCATCGTTCAGAATCCAGGTCGGGCAGTTGACCTCGGTCACGCCGCTGCGACCCGAGCCGGCATTGACGCCCTTGAGGATCTGCTCGACATCCAGGCCGGCAGCCTTGGCCACGCGGATCGCCTCGCCGGCAGCAATCAGGTTGATGCCGCACAGCAGGTTGTTGAACAGCTTGGCGGAGTGCCCAGCGCCCACCGGGCCGACATGTACCCGCTTGGCGGTCAGCGCCTCCAGCACCGGTGCCAGCGCATCGATGTCGGCGGTCTCGCCGCCCAGCAGCATGGTCATGGCACCACTGTGCGCCGCCTTGGGGCCACCACTGACCGGGCCGTCCACCAGACGCAGCGGGCTGCCCTGCAATGCCTGCGCGATGCGGGCCGTGCTGGCCGGATCGGCCGTGGATGTATCCAGCACAATCTGCCCTGTGCGGGCCTGTGCCAGCAAGCCACCCTCGCCCAGCACCACTTTCTCGACGATGTCCGAGGTCGGCAACGACAGCACGATCACATCGGCCCGGGCCGACAGCGCCGCAATATCGTCCACCAGCGTCACCCCGGCATCCAGCAGTGCCTGGCGCGATGCGGTGGCCGGGTCAAAACCCGTCACCGTCAGGCCGGCACGCGCTGCCGACAGTGCCATGCCGGCACCCATGTTGCCCAGACCAATCACACCTACGTTCGTCATAATGCCTGCTCCTTTTCTTATGGATGAACCCGCCCTGCAGACCGGGCAACGCCGGTCCACTCGGGACTTGGATTGAAACTTGAATCGAAAACGGCGGGTGCCTGCAATGCACCCGGTTCAGCAGTACGGGCTGAGCGCCTGTGCACATGGGCACAAATTCAGCCCGCTCTTGTTTACAGCGTATGTACGAAGAACTGCGCGATACCTGCGGCTGCCAGGAACACGCCGGCATTGGCCATCAGCGAAACCACCACAATGCGCCAGCCCAGGCGACGGAAGGCCGGGATATCCTTGGCCAGCGACAGACCGGCAAACGTCAGCATCGGCGTGATCAGGGCCAGGAAGCTGACCTTGCCGGTCAGCTCGGCGACTTCGGCCGCATAAGGCGTCTGCGGGAAGGTCATGGCCATGGCGATGAACGAAATCCAGCAGACCGCAGGCAGCTTGCGCTTGGTGCCGACATAGATCAGGTCACCCACCAGCACAGCCAGGATGATGATGGCCACGCCCGGCAGCGCCTCGATCATCGAAGTGCCGTAGCCAATGCGGTTGCCGATCAGGACCATCAGGCCCACCAGCAGCCACGAGGCGATGCGCATACCCAGACCCAGGTTGGGCGTATGAGCGACTTCGAGCTTGACGGCAGGTGTGGCTTCGTCCTCGATGGACACGCTCTTGCGATTGCGGCCCAGGATGGGTTCCATGAAGCGGTAGGCACGCACGGCCAGCGGCAGCGAGATGAACAGCGTCAGGTAGGTACCCAGCGTGGTGGCAATCAAGTTGGCGGCTGCAGCAAAGGCAGCAACATCCTTGGCCATTTCAGGCGTCTGCTGGGCGGCAATGGCACCGACGGCGGCAGCCGTCATGCTGCCCGAACCGACACCCGCCCCCATGGCCAGCGCCAGCGGGTGGAAAATATTCAGGCTGGTGATGAAGCCGGCCAGCAACGAGATGAAGATCGCGCCGATCAGGGTGCCGGTCACGTACTCGGCCAGCACGCCGCGCCCTTCGGGGGAGTCCATGCCGAAGCGCTCGCCCACGATCGCCAGGCCTGGCTCACGACCGATCGAGAAGGTCGCACCGATGGCCTCGCGCTTGATGCCCAGCATCAGGGCCACGGGCATGCCCAGCAGGATACACCCGACCAGATTGCCGACCTCCTGCAGCGCCAGCCCCCAGCCGGCTTCGGCCAGCTTGGGCAGCGAACCACCCACCAGCAGGCCCAGCTTGGCGATGAACAGGAACAGCGCCGACGACAGGATGGCTGCGGCCAGATGCTGGCTCTGCAGGCTGATCTTGAGCGGTCCCGGCATGCGCTTGGACAGCAGGCCGATCGTCAGGCCGATCAGCAGCGCCCAGATCATGGGCAGCAGCACCACTTTGCCGATCCCCAGTTCGATAGGCAGCGGTCCGAACCATTCGGACAGCGCTGCAATGACCAGCGCAAGCCCGAAGATTTGCGCTACGCTACCGAGATCCAGCGGCTCTTTTGCTTGATGAGCGGCAGTACTCATTCACTTCCCCTATATCGCCACTGCATCGTATGCCCGGCGTTGTTGACAAGAATAGATAAAATTACAACCGCCGACAGGACAAGCCTCTCCATGCGGCGCGCTAACTATATCAATGTGTTTATATTCGTATTTCAAAATTTTGTTCTAATAAACAGAACATAAGTAGTTACCCTAGGCATCACTCTCCGGCAGGATACTCCATGCAACTCTTCAATGACGCACGCGCCCGCTATCTCTATGAGGCCGTCACCTGTGGTTCGGTGCGCGCCGCGGCGGAAAAAATGGGCATCGCACCGTCAGCCATCAGCCGCCAGGTCAGCCTGCTGGAAGAGGAACTGAATGCCGTCCTTCTGGAGCGCCATCGCAAGGGCGTCGTGCCGACGCACGCCGGACAATTGCTGATCGACTATTACCGACAGCACATGGCCCACCGCCACGACATGCTGGCAAAGATAGAGTCGCTGCGCGGGCTGCAGAGCGGCTCGATATCGGTCGTCAGCGGCGAAGGCTTCGCCCAGGAAATGATCGCCGGCCCCATCCAGCAATTCCGTCAGCAGCATCCCGGCGTATCGATCTCGCTCGATATCTTCGGCACGACCGAGATCATGCGCCGCGTGCGCGAGGACGAAGCCGAAATCGGCCTGGTGTACTACGCTCCGGCCGACGCGCATATCGTCTCGCGGGGCACGGCCCTCCAGCCCATGCACGCCATCATCGGCCCCAACCATCCACTGCGCCATGCCCACCAGACCTCGCTGCAGGAACTGACGGCCTGGCCGATGGCACTGCTGCATGGCATCTACGGCATCCGGCAACTGATCGACCATGCCGAACGGACCGAAAAAATCCACCTGAAGGCGGCACTCACGACCAACCTGATCAGCGTGGCCATCGGCTTCGTGACCAGCGGCCAGGGCGTCACGCTGCTGCCGCGCTGTGCCGTTTCCACAGAGCTGGCACAGGGCCGGGTACACGCCATCCCGGTGGACAGCGCCGCGCTGGACCATGCCGAGGTGCAATTGATCACCCGCGCCGGCCGGCACCTGTCGCCAGCCGCCAACCGTTTCCTGCAATACTGCATGCACGGCATGCAGGCTTTCCAGCGGGTCTGAACCCGCCACTATCCAGGCCACCATGGCATCTACAGACAACAATATGAATCCCGACATCCCCTGCCAGGACATCCGGCAGGCACAGCCCTGGCTGCGCGCCTTTCCGGACCCTGCAGAGGTCTTTTCCCCTGAGCAGCCCTGGTTGCCGCACTATTTCAATGCACTGGTGTCGGTCGATCTGGGCCGGATCGATCCGGCCTGGCAGGGATGGCTGCACCTCGTCAGCCCGATCGAGCCGTTCGATGGTTATCTTGGCGAGTCTGGCACCCACAATGCCTTCACCGCCCCAAACTGGATTGGCTTCCGACTGGATGAGACAGGCCGTTACCGTTTCCTGGGGGAGCGCGAATACTTCGCCCTGGATGCCCCGCTGGTCGCCACCCATCCCTTTCGCATCAAGCGGGAACAGGAGGCACGCGAGCAACTGGCCCGCTACTACCAGGATCAGCATGCGCAGTTCGCCGCTTCACATGAGCGCTGGCTGAAAAACGGCATCCTGGACTGGCCCCATCCCGACGACCCGACACGCTGCAAGAGCGAACATGACCGGGAGCACTATCCCGACATCATGCATGGCCGCGATCCGCTTGAATGCGGCCAGCCCCTGATCGAGCAACTGGGTGGCGTGACCGCCTACGGCAACTGGAGCGATACGCCGGAGATCCCATCTGCCTTCGTTCTGGACAGCAACAACAGCGACAACGTCTTCCCGCGCTGGCAGGATGGCCGCCCCTTTCGCTTCATCGCCAGCACCGCGGGCTACCCATGGCGGCGGCATGGCGCAGACAGCATTCTCGTGTTCTTTGAACCGCAAGAGCGGACTGTGCTGATCACGTTCGACTGGAGTTGAGGCTCTTGATCCGCCCCACAACGCTTGACATTGCCAAAAATCCAGTATCGAGTGTAGAATAGTCAGTTCGGCAAAGTGCCGAGCATTTTTTACGAGGTCCTATCCCATGAATGCGGTCATAAAAACCGGCGGCAAGCAGTATCGCGTTACCGTTGGCGAAAAACTCAAAGTAGAACAGATACCGGCAGACGTTGGGCAAGAAATCACGCTGGATCAGGTTCTGTCCGTCGGCGAAGGCGAGCAACTGCAAGTTGGTACGCCTCTGGTCAACGGTGCCCTGGTCAAGGCAACGGTTATTGCGCACGGTCGCCACGACAAGGTCAAGATCTTCAAGATGCGCCGTCGCAAGCACTACCAGAAGCATCAAGGTCACCGTCAAAACTACACCGAAATCCGCATCGAAGCCATCACGGCCTGATTGCAGATACGGTCAACCATCATTAGCAGGAGCTAAAACATGGCACAGAAAAAGGGCGGCGGCTCAACCCGGAATGGCCGCGACTCAGAATCGAAACGACTTGGCGTCAAGGCCTACGGCGGTCAACTGATCCCCGCTGGCTCGATCATCGTGCGCCAGCGCGGCACCCGCGTCCACCCGGGCGTCAATGTCGGCATCGGCAAGGATCACACCCTGTTCGCACTGGTTGACGGCACGGTTCAGTTCGGCTTCAAGGGCCACCTGAACAAGCAGATCGTCTCCATCGTCGCTGCTGCCGAGTAATTCCGGCTGCATGGCTGCTGCCGTCAGGCTGCAGCGTCTCGACGAGACATTAAAACCCTGCCGCATGCGGCAGGGTTTTGTATTTTGAGGCAAAATAGCCTTCCAGTTCCGACCTTCACAGATAAAACACCATGAAATTCGTTGACGAGGCGACCATCGAGGTCATTGCCGGCAATGGCGGCAACGGCTGCGCCAGTTTTCGCCGCGAAAAATTTATTCCGAAGGGCGGACCGGACGGCGGCGACGGCGGCCGGGGCGGCAGCATCACCGCCATCGCCGACCGCAACATCAATACCCTGATCGATTTTCGCTATGCGCGCCTGCAGCGCGCCCGCAATGGTGAAAACGGTCGCGGCTCGGATCAGTACGGCTCGGCAGCCGCCGATATCGTATTGCGCATGCCCGTCGGCACCATGATCTTCGATGCTGAAACTGAAGAACTGCTGTTCGACCTCAAGCAGCATGGCGAAGAAGTCACGCTGGCCACCGGCGGCAGCGGCGGCCTGGGCAACCTGCACTTCAAGTCCAGCATCAATCGCGCGCCCCGCCAGTTCACCTACGGCAAGGAAGGCGAGCAACGCCGTCTGCGCCTCGAACTCAAGGTGCTGGCCGATGTCGGGTTGCTGGGCCTGCCCAATGCGGGCAAATCCACCCTGATCAGCAAGATTTCCAATGCCCGGCCCAAGATCGCCGACTACCCCTTTACGACACTGCACCCCAATCTGGGTGTGGTGCGCACGTCAGCCTCACACAGCTTTGTGGTGGCCGACATCCCCGGCCTGATCGAAGGTGCCTCCGAAGGTGCCGGCCTGGGCCACCTGTTCCTGCGCCACCTGGCCCGGACCCGTGTGCTGTTGCACCTGGTCGACATGTCCTCGCCGGACCCCGACGCTGACCCGGTTCCCGAGGCCATTACCCAGGCCCAGGCCATCGTCGAAGAACTGCGCCGCTACGATGCAGACCTGTACGCCAAGCCACGCTGGCTGGTGCTGAACAAGCTCGACGTGAACCCCGATCCCGAAGACGCCCAGCGCCGCCTGTGCGAAGCGCTCGGCTGGGAAGGTCCGGTATTCGGCATCTCCGCGCTCAATGGCGACGGCACACAGGAACTGGTCTGGGCACTGCAAAAGTACCTGGATGAAACCAAGGCCGCCGAACAGCGCGCCCAGGACGAAGCCGACGGGATCAATCTCGACCCGCGCTTCGATCCGGATCGCGCAACGCCCTGAGACAGCGCAGGGCGGTACCGGCCTTGCCCTGTTTCACTGGCATCGTCCTGGTACCGTCCGATCTTTTGGCCGCCTCACCCACTCAACTCCCCGTCGCTTACGTTTCAGCATGTCTTCCACCGCCACCCCTGTCACCCTGACCGACGCACGCCGCCTGGTCATCAAAGTCGGTTCATCTCTGGTCACCAACGACGGCAAAGGGCTGGACAGGCAGGCAGTGCGACAGTGGACACGACAAATCGCACAACTGGCCGCGCAAGGCAAACAGATCGTGTTGGTATCAAGCGGCGCCATCGCAGAAGGCGTCTCGCGCCTGGGCTGGCCGCGCCGGCCTGCCGCCATCAATGAACTGCAGGCAGCGGCGGCCGTCGGCCAGATGGGTCTGGCACAGGCTTACGAAGAAGCCTTCGACGAGCATCACCTGCGCACGGCACAGATCCTGCTCACTCACGAAGACCTGAGCGACAGGCAGCGCTATCTCAATGCCCGCTCCACCCTTTTCACGCTGCTGGAGCTGGGCGTCGTACCGGTCGTCAATGAAAACGATACCGTCATCACCGACGAGATCCGCTTTGGCGACAACGACACGCTGGGCGCGTTGGTCACCAACCTGATCGAAGCCGATGCCCTGATCATCCTGACCGACCAGCGTGGCCTGTACGACGCCGATCCCCGCGCCAATCCCGATGCCTGCTTCGTGCACCATGGAGAAGCCGGAGACCCGGCCCTGGAAGCCATGGCAGGTGGTGCCGGCAGCAACATCGGTACCGGCGGTATGCTGACCAAGATCCTGGCCGCCAAGCGCGCAGCCCGCAGCGGCGCGCACACCGTGATTGCCTCGGGTCGCGAAAGCGATGTGCTGCTGCGTCTGGCGGCAGGCGAGGCCATCGGCACCGCCCTGCATGCCCCCATGGCGATCCACTCAGCCCGCAAGCAATGGCTGGCCGACCAGTTGCGGCTGCGCGGCAAGGTCGTGCTTGATACCGGTGCCATCGAGGCCTTGAGCCACCATGGCAAGAGCCTGCTGCCGATCGGCGTCACGGCCGTCGAAGGAAATTTCAGGCGTGGTGACGCCGTGGCTTGCGTAGATGCCAATGGCCGCGAATATGCACGCGGCCTGATCAACTATTCGGCCAGTGACACCCGCCGCATCATGCGTCATGCCTCCAACGACATTGCCGAGATCCTGGGCACCATGACCGAACCCGAGTTGATGCACCGCGACAACATGGTCGTGCACTGACACACGGGATATCCCGCTCAGGGAATAGGCACCACTGTCCGATAGGGCTCGAAAGACGCTGCGAACATATAGCCCTTGCCCCTGACACAATGCAGCGGCAATTGCAGCGCAGACTTCGCCGCCTTGCGACGCAGGCGAAACACCAGGACATGCATCCGGCTGACAAAGCGCTGCTCCAGCCAGACAGCCTCACCCGATAGCGGCGTATCGGCCACGCCCTCGCTGCTCAGCAACCGGTACAGTTCTTCCAGGCTCAGGTAGCCTGTATCGGTCTGGAAGAACCCCTGCAACAGAATCCGCTCCATGACCGTCAGGCGCAGCGCCGGCCCTTCCGGACTATGCAGTTGCCATCCCGAGTCGCCAAGACGCCAGGCTTTACCCAACGGCGCGACAACCGGCAATGCCCTCTCGGCCGGAGCCGGGGCCGCTCGCGGCAACGGAGGCAGCCCGGGCTGCCAGCTCCGTGCCCGTCGCAGTGCCTGCAGCACAGACAGCAGTTCGGACGGATCAGGCCTGCCCGGCAGGCAGTAATCGATGCCGGCCAGCAAAGCGTGGGCACGATCCTGGGCCGAATCCGGAGCCATCAACAACACGATGCCGGTTCCGGCACGCCCCAGCCTCAACTCGGCCACCATGAACAGGCTGGCACCAGCCAGCCCCCACAGCGCGACGCAGGCATCTTCATGCCCGGCACGCAGCGCATGCAACTCCTGCACATTGCGACTGCGCAGCACATCAACGCCATGCGCCTCGAGCCAGACTGGCAGCGACCGCCCTTCCATCCTGTCGAGCCAGCCTTCGGGATCATGCATGATGACGCAGGCGCCCTCGCCTGCCCTGCCTGCCTCGGTGTATCGTCGCACACGCGCCCCCAAATAAACACGATAGTGTTATTCAGTCTAACAGATTTCCACAAACCGGTTCACCAACGCTCACAGTTCGAGGGCAGTTTTGATGCACCACAATTGCCCATCCTTTCCTTGCCCAGAGGGAAAAATCAGGCTCTGGAGACATGCCACCTCACAGACAGTAATAACACCACAGGAAATCCTCAAAAAACACCAAAGTGATTGAGCTTGATTGTCCAATTGAGGGGTGAATACATTCGGAAGCAGACTACGGCATGCGCGCAAGCTGCGCGGGCTGACTCAACAGCAGTTAGCCAGGATCGCCGGTCTTTCTCAAAGTGCCGTCGGCAACTACGAGAGCGACCAGCGCCACTCCAGCCGGGCACTCATCGCGCTAGCCAGCGCACTCAATATCGACCCTCGCTGGCTCGATAGTGGTCGGGGCACGCCTCCCGGCAGTCAGCAACCACCGCCGCTCAAAGAACCCGAAACCACCTATGCGGCAGAAAGCTGGCAAGCAACCCAGCTCTGGCCCTTTCCCTCGATAGACCCGGCCAGCCTGTCCGCGCTGAGTCAGGCTGATCGCCAGATTCTCGAAAGCCTGGTCCGCACATTCATCGAAGCCTGCGCAAAACGCCACGGCTCGCGCTGATCCGCTATACTTCGCTCACAACGCAGGGGTACTTGGCTGCAGTCATGCTGCAGCCGGGTTGAGAGAGTCCCTTTGCACCAGTACGGATAATGCCGACGCTGGAAGCGCGTTCCCGGTTCCTTTGCAGGATGCCCAGCCCTGATCAGACAGGTACAAGGCATCCGTTCAGGCTACCACCACTGCCGGTCGCCAGACAAAAGTGTCAGCCTGCCTGACCTCATGCTGCAACCGTCATGCCAGGGAACGGATTTCCGCTCGGCTCCAGACCTTTCCTTGGAGCGTGCCATGAAAACCCAGACCCCCTTCCTCGCTGCCGATGCGACCGTCGATTCCGCCGCCGTCGCACCGTTGCCGTGTTCGCGCAAGATCTACGAGACCGGCTCCCGGCCCGATATCCGGGTGCCGTTTCGCGAAATCAGCCAGGACGACACCCCGACCCTGTTCGGTGGTGAAAAGAATCCGCCGCTGACGGTCTACGACACCAGTGGCCCATACACCGATCCCGACGCCCGCATCGACATCCGCAAGGGACTGCCTGCGCTGCGCCAGGCCTGGATCGAAGAGCGTGGCGATACCGAACTGCTGTCCGGCCCGACCAGCGACTATGGTCGCGAGCGGCTGGCCGATCCCAAGCTGGCCGCCATGCGCTTCCAGTTGCAGCGCGCACCGCGCCGCGCCAAGGCCGGCCAGAACGTGACCCAGATGCACTATGCCCGGCGCGGCATCGTCACGCCCGAGATGGAATTCATCGCCATCCGCGAGAACCTGCGCCGCGAGCAGTACATCGAATCGCTGCGTGCCAGCGGCCCCGATGGCGAGAAACTGGTGCGCCGCCTGTTGCGCCAGCATCCCGGCCAGTCGTTCGGTGCCGCCATTCCGGGGGCCATCACGCCCGAGTTCGTGCGCGACGAGATCGCCCGGGGCCGCGCCATCATTCCGGCCAACATCAACCACCCCGAGATCGAGCCGATGATCATCGGCCGCAACTTCCTGGTCAAGATCAACGCCAACATCGGCAATTCGGCAGTCAGTTCCGGCATTCACGAAGAAGTCGAGAAGATGACCTGGTCGATCCGCTGGGGTGGCGATACCGTCATGGACCTCTCGACCGGCAAGCACATCCACGAAACCCGCGAATGGATCATCCGCAACTCGCCGGTCCCCATCGGCACCGTGCCCATCTACCAGGCACTTGAAAAGGTCGATGGCAAGGCCGAGGAACTGACCTGGGAAATCTTCCGCGATACGCTGATCGAGCAGGCCGAGCAGGGTGTGGACTATTTCACCATCCATGCCGGTGTGCGCCTGCCCTTCATCCCCATGACCGCCGACCGCATGACCGGCATCGTCTCGCGCGGTGGCTCGATCATGGCCAAGTGGTGTCTGGCACATCACAAGGAAAGCTTCCTCTACGAGCGCTTCGAAGACATCTGTGAAATCATGAAGGCCTACGACGTCAGCTTCTCGCTGGGCGACGGCCTGCGCCCCGGCTCGGCCTGGGACGCCAACGACGAGGCGCAGTTCGCCGAACTCAAGACCCTGGGCGAACTGACGCAGATCGCCTGGAAACACGACGTGCAGGTCATGATCGAAGGGCCGGGCCACGTACCGATGCAGATGATCAAGGAGAACATGGATCTGCAGCTGGAGCAATGCCACGAAGCCCCCTTCTACACCCTGGGGCCGCTGACCACCGACATCGCTCCCGGCTACGATCACATCACCTCCGGGATCGGTGCAGCGCTGATCGGCTGGTACGGCACCGCCATGCTGTGCTATGTGACGCCCAAGGAACACCTGGGCCTGCCCAACAAGAAGGACGTCAAGGACGGCATCATCACCTACAAGATCGCCGCCCATGCCGCCGACCTGGCCAAGGGTCATCCGGGTGCTGCCATCCGCGATAACGCCCTGTCCAAGGCCCGTTTCGAATTCCGCTGGGAAGACCAGTTCAACCTGGGTCTGGACCCCGACACGGCACGCGAATTCCACGACGAGACGCTGCCCAAGGACTCGATGAAGGTCGCGCACTTCTGCTCGATGTGCGGTCCGCACTTCTGCAGCATGAAAATCACCCAGGACGTGCGCGAGTACGCAGAGAAACTGGGCGTTGAGGAAAAGGCGGCGCTGCAACGCGGGATGCAGGAAAAAGCCATCGAATTTGTAAAGAAAGGGGCGGAAATCTATCACGCCGAGTAGGCAACCATCCTGTGATCTGTTAGAGTTTCCGCCCGCAGCAAGAACCCGCCAACAGGCGGGTTCAGCCCTTTTTCCCAGGGCGGGGATCATCGCTTCCAGCATGGGGACCATACCTGGCTTGAGGGCCAGCCGTGCTGCATGAATAATGCAGGAAGTCCCCCCACCATGACCTCTCGCCAGTCTGCCGCATCTCGGCTGGCCCCACGCATCCTGAGCGCCATCGACCTGGCGCGCATCCTGTCCCTGCCCCTGGACGCCTACTGTCAGCACATTCGACGGCTTGAGCGCTCTGCCGAATATTCGGCATGTGCGTACATGATTCAACGGCACTCGCTGACCTCTCTTCTGGAAACAGCCGTGCCGGCATCCCTGCCCTCCTGCATTGGCCGGCTGCACCCACACCCCTCGGCATTGCAACTGGATTTTCTGCACCCTGAGGCCATACGCATCTACCGCATCGATACGGCCCTGCAGCAGATGCATGCCACCGACCTCGCCCACGCCCGGTTGATCCGCAACCTGCACCTCATCAACAGCCGCAACGAACTGACATACGCTCTGATCCGGGTACTCCTGACGCATCAGTCGTCCTATCTGACGTCACTGAATCCGGCAGATCTGCAGCCACTGGGGTTGCAGGATATCGTCGAGGCCATGCAGCACCAGTCGGGTTACACACAGCCGGACGTCAGCCGTATCTCGCGCCTGCTGCGCACCCTGTCCCTCCTTTCCGCAACCGGCCAGGACATTCCGCTGCGCGCATTGCTGATGCAACAACATGTCCGCCATGAAGCACAGCTGAAAGCCCTGATCGCAGAAGAACGCCTCCTCCTGCTGAACGGTGCCATCGTGACGCCCTGGTCGGACAGCAAGCTGAGCCAGCACCTCAAAAACCGGCACGGCATCGTACTGACCCGGCGCAGCATCGGAGCCTTGCGACAGCGTCTGGGCATTCCAGACTACAGGCATCGCTGCGACAGCCTGGACTATCTGAATGCATCCCATACGCTGGGCCCCCTGCTGCCACTGACACCCGCCAATCTCGCCAAGCTCCCGGAGCATCCTGGCGTCTATGAGATCTGGTCAGCAATGACTCCTGGCAGCAACATATCCGCTCAAGTTAACCAAAACTTAACCAAATATTGCAACAGTATGATATATTTGGGATCAAGTGCAAATATTCGAGCGCGCGTATTGAGTCACGCCCGTGGACACAGCCGGAATGCTTTGCTATCGGCCTTGCTGCTGCAAGGAAAAGCTCAAATCAGGTTTTGTGTACTCGATGCAAATTGGCGGCATGTAGAACGCGTACTTTATCAGGCGTACTGCAGTTCTTTTGGTATGCGACCACCATGCAACAGGATCAGTCCTTAAGTCCTTCAACTGGCAATCTGCTTGCGCAAGCAAGCAAGCAAGCAAGCAAGCAAGCAAGCAAGCAAGCAAGCAATTGCCTGTGGCGCATTTACCCGCATAGCGTAAACACGCTTTATCCAGATCCATCCCCTTGGCTGCCCTTTCCGGCAGCCATGTCTTTTTCCCCCCGCTCCACTCAGCAACGCATGCATTCGGCCCTTCCGGCACGGGTCCATGCACCGCTGAACGCAGGATTCTTGCCATGAAGCTCCCCAGTCCAGCCACCATCCGGCATCCTGCCCGGCGTATCGGCATGTCTCCCCTGATGGTCAGCCTGCTCACCGGCCTGACCGGGAGTGCGATCCTGATCGGCCAGACCCATATCCACATCCCGCTCTGGCTTGCCGTCCTCATCCTGATGACATTCAGCATCAGCATCGGTATCGTGAGCCGGCAAAGCTCTCGGCGCAGCCGACCAGTCACAACACCATCGCCATCACTTCATGCCGAGACGGAGCACGGCCTGAATCTGCTGTGTCTCGAGTTGCTGCCGATCTGGGAGCGGCAAATCGAGTTTGCCCGCAGCCATACCGAAGAAGCCATCGTTGCGCTGTCCCAGCAGTTCGTCGCACTCTCGCAGAGCCTGACACATTCGACCGAAAGTGCAGCGGGTGAAAGCAGCCCGTTGCTGGGGCTGCTGGAGAACACGCAAAATCAGTTGCAAGCCATCGTCCAGTCCCTGCAGGGCACGCTCGCCAACCGGGCGCGCCTGATGTCAGAAGTCGGCAGCCTGGGCGACCATACGGAATCGCTTGCCGACATGGCCAAGAACGTGGCACAGATTGCCATGCAGACCAACCTGGTGGCCCTGAACGCCGCCATCGAAGCCGCCCACGCAGGCGAGGCCGGCCGCGGTTTCAGCGTGGTTGCCAGCGAGGTTCGCAAGCTGTCGCAAGTCTCCGGACAGACCGGCGAACACATTGGCCAGACAGTAGGACTGGTCACTCAGGCCATTACCAATACGCTGCAGACATCGCAAACCTATTCGCAGGCCGATGAAAAGCTCATCCACCACTCCGGCGAGGTGATCGAAAGCGTGATCACGCAGTTTGGCAGCGCTGCGCATGACCTGTCCCGGACATCTGACCAGTTACGCCAGGAGAACCGCCAGATTGGAGCGGAAATCTCAGAGGTTCTGGTGGCCCTGCAATTCCAGGATCGCGTCAGCCAGGTCCTGACACACATCAGCAGCGACATCGCCAAGCTGCATCGTCATCTCGACAATGCCCGGCAGGGCTCCGAGCCCGATACGGCACTGCATGTCCAGAAATGGCTCGACGATCTGGAGCACAGCTACACCATGCCTGAGCAACATGCGCGACACCAGGGTACACCCGCTGTTCGTCCGACCCAGACCACCACGCCAGATGATGGCGACATTACTTTCTTCTGATACACAAAGGCCCCTTCATGGCTAAAACCATTCTCATCGTTGACGATTCCATTTCCATCCGCCAGGTCGTCGGCATGGCTCTCAAAGGGGCAGGCTACGACGTCATCGAGGCCCGCGATGGCCAGGATGCACTGACCAAGCTCACCGGGCAGAAGATCCACCTCATCATCAGCGACGTCAACATGCCCAACATGGACGGCATCACGTTTCTGAAGGCTGCCAAGCAGATGCCTGCCTATCGCTTCACGCCCGTCATCATGCTGACCACCGAAGCCGGCGCAGACAAGAAGGCCGAAGGCCAGGCCGCAGGGGCCAAGGCCTGGGTCGTCAAGCCTTTCCAGCCCGCACAGATGCTCAATGCCGTCTCGAAACTGATCCTTCCGTAACCGGAAAACCGTATGCACACGCACCCTGACAGTACGACGGCCCACCTGGAAATCGCAGGTGAACTCACGATTTTCACGGCACAGGAGATGAAAACCAGACTCCTCGGCTTCATCGGGGCACAGACAGGCAATACGGTCGGGCAGATCGAAATAGACCTGACCGACGTTACGGACATCGATACTGCCGGACTGCAATTGATGTTGCTGGCCAAGCGCGAGGCAGCCCAGGCCCACATCACGCTGCGCTGTACCGGCCACAGCCATGCAGTCGTAGACCTGCTCGATCTGAGCAATCTGACGGCTCAATTGGGTGATCAGGTTCTGGTCGCCCCTCAAGGACACCCGCATCATGATTGAGGATGAATCCATCCGGACTTTTGTCATCGAAAGTCGGGAACTGCTCGAAAGCATGGAGTCCGCCCTGCTGCAGATCGAGCAGAACCCGGAAGACGCCGATCTGCTCAATGCGCTGTTTCGTGCCGCCCACACCATCAAGGGCTCTGCCGGACTGTTTGGCTTCGACCACGTGGTCAGCTTTACCCATCATGCGGAAAACGTGCTTGACAAGGTCCGCAACGGTACGCTGCATGTTTCCGGTGATCTGATTGCGCTCCTGCTGCAGATCTGCGATCACATGAGTGCCTTGATCAGCGGGGTGGAAAACGGTCAGACCCCCAGTGCACAGCTACTGGCACACAGCCAGGCACTGATCGACCAGCTACAGGAAATCGCCGACCCGGCTCCGGCCGCCCGCGCCGCAGTGCTGCCCCAGGAACCCTCTCCCGTCACCCGCATCGGAGCACAGAGCGGCGTCAAGACCGATAACTGGCATATCTCGCTACGTTTCGACCCGGGTGTGCTCAAGAACGGCATGGATCCCATGTCATTCATCCGCTATCTGACCACACTGGGTGAAATCGTCAGCATCGTGACACTGACAGATGCCCTTCCGCCTGCTGCGGAGATGGATGCAGAATCCTGCTATCTCGGCTTCGAACTCAACTTCCGCAGCGATGCCGACAAGGCCACGATCGAAAGTGCTTTTGAATTCGTTCGCGACGACGCCCGGATACGTATCCTGCCCCCACGCAGCAAGGCCTCGGAATACCTGGCACTGATCCAGGCACTTCCGGAAGAAGACATGCGGTTGGGAGAAATCCTGGTGCATTGCGGCACCCTGACATCTTCCGAATTGGCACAGATACTAACGGAGCAGCAGGCACTGGGCGCTTCCTCCGACCCTATTGGTCAGATGCTGGTCGAACAGCAACTGGTACAACCCGATGTCGCCGAGGCCGCCCTGGTCAAGCAGAAGCAGATCAAGGACAACGCCCTCAACCAGGCCGCCATGATCCGCGTCAACGCCGACAAACTGGACGAGCACATCAACCTGATCGGCGAACTGATCATTGCCAGCGCCAGCATCAACCTCACCGCGACCACCCAGGGCGATAGCGAACTGCAGGAGGCCGCATCGGTTCTCAACCGACTGGTCGAAAGCGTACGCGACTCGGCCCTGCAACTGCGCATGGTGCAGATCGGGGCCACCTTCAGCAAGTTCCAGCGTGTCGTGCGCGATGTCTCCAAGGAGCTGGGCAAGGATATTCACCTGGAAATCTCGGGGGCCGACACCGAACTCGACAAAACCGTCGTCGAGAAAATCGGGGACCCCCTCACCCATCTCGTACGCAACTCGATGGATCATGGCATCGAGCCTGTCGAGGTTCGTCTGGCCCGTGGCAAGCCCGCGCACGGCACCCTTGGCCTGAACGCCTATCACGACTCGGGCAGCATCGTCATCGAGGTTTCGGACGATGGCGGCGGACTGCCCCGCGACAAGATTCTGGCCAAGGCTCTTGAAAAGGGCCTGATCAAACCCGACCAGGTACTGACCGACAGCGAAATCCACGCCCTGATCTTTGAGCCGGGCCTGACCACCGCCAAGGCCGTCAACAACCTGTCTGGTCGCGGCGTCGGCATGGATGTCGTGCGTCGCAATATCGCCGCACTGCGCGGCAGCATCGACATCCAGAGCACCGAAGGCCAGGGTTCGACTTTCCGGATTCGCCTGCCGCTCACGCTGGCCATCATCGACGGATTCCTGGTCGGTGTCGGCAAATCCTCTTTCATCCTGCCGCTGGACATGGTGGTCGAGTGCGTCGAACTGACCACCGATGAACTGCATGCCGCGCAAGGCCGCAATCAGCTCAACCTGCGCGGCGAGGTCCTGCCATTCATCCGGCTGCATGAGCTTTTCGATATCCAGGCACACGATCACGCTGCACATCCAGGCACGCATCCGGCAGGAATTGCCACGCGACACGCCACACGACGCGACAACATCGTCGTCGTCAACTATGCAGGGCGTCGTGCAGGCCTGCTGGTCGATGACCTGCAGGGGGAATACCAGACCGTCATCCGTCCTCTTGGCAATGTCTTCACAGGGCTGCAAGGTGTGTCCGGCTTCACCATCCTGGGCAACGGACAGGTTGCATTGATCCTTGACGTACCGGGCCTGATCGAACGCATTACACATACCGAGGCGCGGACCCGCAAACCAGTACTCCTCAATACCTGAAAAGCACACCCAGCCCGCTGGAGCAGGGTTTTCAACACAAGAAAAGATCCATTTGCGCGATAGGCGCCAGGAGTTACCCAGATGCTGAAAAACATGAAAATATCACTCAAACTTGGATTGGGATTTGGATTTATCCTGATCCTGCTGCTGATCATTTCAGCCATCAGCCTGCTGCGCCTGTCAGCGACACAGGCCAATTTTGACTATGTGGTCAACGAGAACAACGTCAAGGTGGATTCGGCCAATGCCATGCGCATGGCCGTGGGCAATATCGCCACGACGATTCGCGATATCGTCATTGAAAGCGATCAGGCAGAGATGAAACGCATGCAGCAGGGCATCGCTGCAGAACGCGACAAGTTCTACAACGGCTTCAAAGCACTGCAGGCCATGCTCGCCACCGAAAAAGCCAAAGAGCTGGCCATCCAGATCGAAAGCAATGCAGCCACTGCCAGCAAAGAAAACAACGAGACCATTACCCATGGCCTGAATGGCGATATGGCGGCTGCCATGCAGACGCTCAGGACAACCACAGATGCCGCGCAAGACACCTTGACACAATCCATCGATCAAATGATCGGACTGATCCAGGAACAAAATGCAACCATCGTGACGGAAGCGCGCAGCAACTATCAGAACGCCGTCTACCTGTTGAGCGGAGTCTCTCTGGCCGCCGTGCTGATCGGCATCATCCTGGCCTGGATCATCACGCGTGCCGTCACCCGGCCCCTGGCACTCTCGGTCAATGCCGCCGAAGCCATCGCCCGTGGCGACCTGACCACCCAGATCACCGTCTCCAGCACCGACGAAACCGGGCAACTGCTGCGTGCCATGCAAACCATGCAGAACTCGCTGATCAACACCGTCAACGATATCAAGCGCATTGTCTCGGCCGCCAACCAGGGCGACTTCAGCGTCAAGATCCCGCTTGAAGGCAAGGCCGGCTATACACAAGACCTGGCAGAACAGCTCAACCTGCTCTCCAATACCGTCGATGGCGCACTGACCGATATCGGCACGGTCGCCGGGGCGCTGGAGCGCGGCGATCTGACCCAGCAGATTACCCGCCAGTATCACGGAGCATTCCATCAGCTCAAGCAGGGCCTGAACAACACCGTCACCAAGCTGGCCGCCACGATTGCCGAGGTCAACAACACCACCGAAACACTGGCGGCCGCCACCCTGCAGGTGTCCTCCACCGCACAATCACTGTCGCAGGCCTCTTCCGAGCAGGCCACCTCCGTCGAGGAGACCTCGGCTTCGATCGAGCAGATGACCGCATCGATCCAGCAAAACACCGAGAATGCCAAGGTCGCCGACTCGATGTCTGCCGAAGGCAGCCAGAAGGCCGCCGATGGCGGCAAGGCCGTGACCGAGACCGTGGGCGCGATGAAGGAAATCGCCAAGCGCGTCAGCATCATCGATGATATCGCCTACCAGACCAATCTGCTGGCGCTCAATGCCGCCATCGAAGCCGCCCGCGCAGGCGAACACGGCAAGGGCTTTGCCGTCGTGGCCGCCGAGGTGCGCAAGCTGGCCGAACGCTCCCAGGTCGCGGCCCAGGAAATCGGCGAACTGGCCACCAACTCGGTGGGCATGGCCGAACAGGCCGGTGCACTGCTCGAGGAGATCGTGCCTGCCACCAAGAAGACCGCTGATCTGGTGCAGGAGATCACCTCGGCATCGGAAGAGCAGTCCGTGGGTGTCGGCCAGGTCAATACGGCCATGAGCCAGTTGTCGCAGTTGACGCAGCAGAATGCCTCGGCCTCCGAGGAACTGGCTGCCACGGCCGAAGAGATGTCCTCTCAGGCCGGCAACCTGCAGGAGCTGATGGCGTTTTTCGAACTGGCAGCAGGCACCAAGAAAAAGCATGCCCCCCAGAACCCAACCGCCAAACCTCGAAAACAGGAAAATACTGCGAATATCGACACCCATGAGGACGATATCCCCACGCTGACCGCCGGGCCGGATGAGCGCAACTTCGCACGATTCTGATGCGGGAGAACATGCGATGACGCAATCCAATGCCCTCATACCGGCTCATGCGGAACGTCCTGCTGCAGTAGCCCATGTTGCTGTCGAGCAGCAACAATACCTGACGTTCTCACTGGGCGAGGAAATGTTCGGCCTCGGCATTCTGTCCGTGCGTGAGATCCTCGAATTCGGCCAGATTACCGAAGTCCCGCTGGTGCCCGCTTTCATCCAGGGGGTCATCAATCTGCGCGGTGCCGTGGTGCCGGTCATCAATCTGGCCGTGCGATTTGGCCGCCAGGCCGGTGCAATCACAAAGCGTACCTGCATCGTGATTATCGAGATCAGCCACGAGCAGAATACCCACCAGATGGGGCTGGTGGTGGATGCCGTTTCCGAAGTGCTGGAAATTCCATCCGTGGATATCGAACCCCCGCCGGCGTTCGGATCGCGCATCCGGACGGACTTCATCGCCGGCATGGGCAAGGTCAACAGCAAATTTGTGGTGCTGCTCAACGTCGACCAGATCCTCTCCCTGGATGAAATCACCGTGCTGTCCGGGTTGCCGAACGCGCATTGACAGCAAGCGCACACGTTTTGCATGTCCCGGGGGTACGAGCAGAGTGGCCCCCGGGACTTTTTTTAATCATGAGTCGCCCCACATGCGTGATGAAACCCATATTGCCCCCAAAATCACCCAAGGGGAGTTCGACAAGTTCAAGTCCCTGATCTACGGCATTGCCGGCATCGAACTATCCAATGCCAAGCAGGTCTTGCTGGTGGGCCGCCTGACCAAGCGTCTCAAACATCTCGGCCTGCATACCTTTGGCCAATACTACGCCCACGTCACCGACCCGGCCCACCAGGCAGAGCAACAAATGATGGTCGATCTGCTGACCACCAACGAAACCTTCTTTTTCCGCGAGCCCGCACACTTCGAATTCCTGAAGCAACGCGCTGCACAGGCACGCGGGACATTCCGCGTCTGGAGCGCTGCGGCATCGAGCGGTGAGGAGGCCTATTCCATTGCCATGAGCCTGGCTGACACACTGGGCAACCGGCACTGGGAAATCGTCGGCACCGACATCAGCCAGCGGGTACTGGCGCGTGCCCGCACCGGTCATTACTCCACCGCCCGACTCGACGGCATTCCACAGCACCTGCTGCACAAGTACTGCCTGAAAGGCATCAATGAAGAGAGCGGCACCATGCTGGTCATGCGCAACCTGCGCGAGCGGGTGCGCTTTGTCCACAGCAATCTGCTGGCCCCTCGCAAGGATCTGGGGCTGTTCGATGTGATCTTTCTGCGCAATGTGATGATCTATTTCGACAACACCACCAAGCGCAGGGTCATCGCCAACCTGCTGCCATCACTGAAAAGCGACGGTTGCCTGATCATCGGCCACTCCGAATCACTCACCGGCCTCGACACAGGGCTGGTGCCGCTACAACCCACCGTTTACGGACGGAGCAGACTGCCATCATGAAAGCCGGCCTGCGTCAGTCCGAAATATTTCTGCACCCTGGTGAACTGTGCTTTTCCCGTGCACCGGGGTGCCTGGGAACATTACTGGGCTCCTGTGTCTCCGTGACGCTGTGGCATCCCGGCCTGCGTTTCGGAGGCATGTGCCACATCCTGCTGCCGGCCCGCCAGAATCGCCCGCCCGGCGCACTGCCGGATGGCCGCTATGCCGACGAGGCCATCGAACGGTTCTATTATGAGATCAAGGCGCAGCGCATCACGCCCAAGGAATGTCAGATCAAATTATTTGGCGGTGGCAATATGTTTGCCGGCACCACCGTGACTTTACCCAATATTGGCGAACGCAACATTGATGCCACCCGTACTGCTTTGTCCTATTATGGCTTCTCCATCCAGGCAGAACACGTTGGAGGCACCGCCCGACGGCGGCTGTTCCTGGATCTGGGGAACGGTGATGTCTGGTTGACAGTACCCGGTACGGATTCGCTGCTGCTCAAACCGTAAAACGTCCCGACAGTCTTCTTCTGCCAAGGAGCC
>NZ_JBEFDG010000041.1:0-40544 GCF_040137905.1 Corticimicrobacter sp. | reverse complement strand
CCACGCAGCGCCGGCCTGGCGGTGCAGCAACAAGCCTCCGTCAGGGGTGTAGTCCAGCATTTCGGACAGGCTGCCCGAGTGTGCCAGCTCTTTCAGGACAGCCCGGACATAGGGTTCCTGGAGTTGCAGGTTGGGCTTGACGATCGACAGGTCGATGGTGTCGCTGACCGGGGCGGCCGAAGGCGCGTCAGCGGTCACTGCCGGGGATGCCGGCGCTGGTTGCTGTGCAGATGCGGGGGCCTGATGGCTTTGCGTACGTCGCGGTTGCACGAATGTGCCGCGCCCCACCTCTCCTTCCACCAGGCCGCGACGCTGCGCCAGTTCGTAGGCGCGATTGACCGTCCCTGGCGTGACGCTCAGCGCGCCTGCCAGTTCCTTGAGCGTGGGCAGCCGGATGCCGGGCTGCAGCAGGCCGCCACGGATATCGTGTTCGAGGGCGGCTGCGATTTTCTCGTAGATCGCGCCCTGGTACTGGCTCAGATCGGGTGACCACACGGCGAAATGTCTCCTCGATGGTGGAGCGTCATGGCATGGACATGTCGAGCGCCCCGGATGGATACGCCCTAGTGTAATGGATCAGGGCAGGAAATTTTCTTGACCGATTAAATCGACTCAATTAATGTTATTAGGTTGATTGAATCGGTTTAATTGATTTTTGTCCTGAGCCTGCAGAAGGAGTACACCATGTTCGACGAACACCACGAACCACTGAGCCGCCTCGATCCCGTCATCTGGGATGTCATCCAGCGTGAAGCCCGGCGCCAGGAAGCCCATATCGAGTTGATCGCCTCGGAAAATCACGCCCATCCCGCCGTCATGGCGGCGGTCGGTTCCGTGCTGACCAACAAGTATGCCGAAGGCTATCCGGGGCGGCGTTATTACGGTGGCTGTGCCGTGGTGGATGAGGCGGAAAACCTGGCCATCGAACGGCTCAAGACCCTGTTTGGTGCCGAAGCCGCGAATGTGCAGCCCCATGCCGGTTCGCAGGCCAACCAGGCTGTGTTCTTCGCAATGCTCAAGCCGGGCGATACCATCCTCGGCATGCGTCTGGATGAAGGCGGGCACCTGACGCATGGCATGCCGCTGAATATCAGCGGCAAATGGTTCAACGTGGTCAGCTATGGGTTGGATGAGCAGGAACAAATCGACTATGACGAAATGGAGCGCGTGGCCCGGGAAACACGCCCGAAGCTGATCATCGCCGGCGCATCCGCCTATGCCCTGCGGATCGATTTCGAGCGCTTTGCCCGCGTGGCAAAAGAGGTGGGCGCCTGGTTCATGGTCGATATGGCGCATTATGCCGGCCTGATTGCCGGGGGCGTGTATCCCAATCCGGTACCACATGCAGACTTTGTCACGACGACCACACACAAGGGGCTGCGTGGTCCGCGCGGTGGCGCGATCCTGATGAAGGCAGAGCACGAACGGGCCATCAACTCGGCGATCTTTCCGGGGATACAGGGCGGCCCGCTGATGCATGTGATTGCCGGCAAGGCCGTGGCGTTCGGCCTGGCGCTGGAACCTGCATTCAGGGTCTACCAGCAGCAGGTCCTGGACAATGCCCGAGCCATGGCCGACACCCTTATCCAGCGTGGCCTGCGCATCGTTTCGGGGCGCACGGAAAGCCACCTGATGCTGATCGATCTGCGAGGCCAGGGGCTGACGGGCCAGGAGGCCGAGCGGCTGCTGGAGGACGTCGGGCTGACCTGCAACAAGAATACGGTGCCGCGTGATCCGCAGAAAGCGACGGTGAGCAGCGGTATCCGGCTTGGAACGCCGGCCATCACGACGCGGGGCTTTGGTGTCGAGGATGCGGTGCGGGTAGCGCATGCCATTGCCGACCGGCTGGCTGCGCCCGCCGATGCGCAGGTTCGTGAGCGTATCCGGGACGAAGTGGATGCGTTGTGCAGACGCTTCCCGGTATACGGCTGAGTCTTGCAGGATTCCGGCGTGTAAAAAAACGCCCCTGAAAAGGGGCGTTGTATATGCAGCAGGATGAAAGAGTCAGTCGCCGTACATCTTCTGGCGCATTTCGCGGCGTTCCTGCGCCTCGAGCGACAGCGTGGCGGTGGGGCGTGCCAGCAGACGGGGGACGCCGATGGGCTCGCCCGTTTCCTCACACCAGCCGTAATCGCCGGCATCGATGCTGGCGATGGCTTGCTGGACCTTTTTCAGCAGCTTGCGTTCGCGGTCGCGGGTACGCAGTTCCAGTGCGTGCTCTTCCTCGATCGTAGCGCGATCGGCGGGATCGGGCACGAACTGGGTGTCACGCAGGTTTTCTGTCGTGGCATCGGCATTGTTCAGAATGCCTTGTTCAAGCTGGCGCAGGCGATTCTTGAAGAAGGCCAGTTGAATCGCATTCATGTAGGCGGACTCAGGCATGGCCAGGAGTTCCTGCTCGGTAGGCAGGGAGATATCTTGCGTTTCCGCGCCGGCTTCTTTATCTTTTGCTGTCTTGGTAACCATGAGAAACACTCCTGTAGACGTCGAGTCGGGCCGAGGCTGTCAGCCTCTGGCCAAACACATTTCCAACCCCTTGGTAAATACGTCGCGGGGTAGTTTGCGGCCGATGAAGACCATCTTGGTGCCGCGTTGTTCCCGGGGACCCCAGGGCTGTCCTGGCTCGGCTCCGGTCATCATGTGGACACCCTGGAAAATCATGCGTCGCTTGACGCCTTTCAGATACAGGATGCCTTTGTAGCGAAGCAGATCGGGTCCGTAGACCTGCACGATGCCACCCAGGAATTCTTCCAGCTTGGCGGGATCGAACGGTTTGTCGGACTTGAAGACGAAGGCGCTGATTTCGTCGTCGTGCGCAGGATGCTGATGATGCTGGTGCTGGCAGCCTGCGCCGCAGCCATGGTGATCGTCGTCATCATCATGATCGTGATGATGATCGTGGCCGTGGTCGTGATTGTGATGCGCATGGCTGTGGTCATGCGCATCGGGATGCTGCTCGGCCAGGAAGGCGGGGTCGATCTCGATGATGTCATTGAGATTGAAGCCGCTGATATCGAGCACTTGCTTGAGATCGATCTCCCCGAAGTTCACCGGCGTGATGGCCGCGCGTGGATTCATGCGCATCAGGCGGGCGCGCAGGGCCTGGTAATCGAGGTCGTTGACCAGATCCTTCTTTGACACCAGGATGCGATCGGCAAAGCCGACCTGCTTCTGGGCCTCGGGCTGATCGTCGAGCGTCTGCATGCCATGCAGCGCATCGACCACGGTGATGACGGCGTCGAGCTTGTAGAACTCGGCGACCTCGTCATCCATGAAGAAGGTCTGGCACACCGGGCCGGGATTGGCCATGCCGGTGGTCTCGATGATGACGCGCTCGAACTTGACCTTGCCGGTCTCGCGCTGGCGGCGCAGGTCGCTGAGTGCCTCTACAAGGTCGCCCCGGATCGTGCAGCAGATGCAGCCATTGCTCATCTCGATGATCTGTTCGTCGCTGTGCTGCACGAGCAGGTCATTGTCGATGCTCTCGGGTCCGAATTCGTTTTCGATCACGGCGATGCGCTGGCCGTGATGTTCGGTCAGAATGCGCTTGAGCAGGGTGGTCTTGCCCGCGCCCAGGAATCCGGTCAGTACCGTGACGGGAATCATTTTTTCCGGGGAAGAATGTGCATTCATAATGAGGTCAGACCATCAAACCGAGTAAAAAGATAACGAGCGATTACATCACAGGCCGCTGTCATGATCAACCGTGTGAAAAAAGCGAACGCAGAGGCTGAAAAAACGATGTCGATGAGTACATCAATGTGTGTGTTTGCAAGCGGCTGGTTGGGCCTGCTGCCTGCAGGCCGGGCAGAGTGCACGGATTTCCATCTCATGGCCGCTCAGGGAAAAACCCGCCTGGGTCACGCGCTCGGCCAGTTGGCGACTCATGGCTGGATCGCTGATCTCGGCCACCGCACCACAATGGGTACAGACGATCAGCAGGTCATGCGGGTCGCCGTCGGCATCATGGCAGGCGATCCAGGCGTTGACGGCATCCAGCCTGTGCACGAGGCCGGCCTCGACCAGGAAGTCGAGCGCACGATAGACCGTGGGTGGCGCAGATCCCGGATGTACGCTGCGCATGGTGTCGAGCAGCTCATAGGCTTTGAGGCTGCGGCCATGACGCAATAGCAACTCGAGTACCTTGCGGCGGATCGGCGTGAGCTTGAGTCCCTGCCGCAGGCAGAGCGCTTCGGCGGTCTGCAGGCGAGCCTGGATGGTGGCGTCGTCGGGCGTGCCGCTGGCGGCGGCCGGTGCTGTCGTCATGGTGGCACCCCCTATGGTGACTGGCAATCGATAGGCCGGAATAATGAATAGGCCAGAAAAAGCAAAGACTTGGACATTAGCAGAAAAATGCCTGGCACGGCAAATCATCGTGATATGATATAACATTAAAAGATCAACGACACATCATGGCAAAGTGCTTGGCACTTATGCCTGTCCAGTTATCGCCATGCCGACCCTTCCAGAACGCCCTCCCTGCCACGCCGATGCACACGACCATGCGCATACGCACTGCAAGCCCGACCCCTATCGCTCGGCCTTCCTGGCTTCGGCGGCAGGACGCCTGCCCTGGGCCCTGGCGGTCAGCGTAGTCATCTGGGGCGCGCTGTACTGGGCGATGCAGGTCTGAGCCAATGAATTCTGCCTCCAACGCGGCGTCCGCAGCCGCCGTGCCGGCCATCGCGCTCGAAGATGCAGCGTTCGGCTGGCCGACCGGCATTGTGACCCGGGACGTGTCCGGAGCCTTCGAGCAAGGTTCCCTGACGGCCATCGTGGGGCCCAACGGCGCAGGCAAATCCACGTTGCTCAAGGGCATCATGGGCATGCTCAAGCCGGCCCATGGTCGGGTGGTGCGCTGTCCCGGTCCGGGCGGAGAAATCGCCTGGCTGCCGCAGGCCGCCGACCTCGATCGCCAGTTTCCGATCACGGTCTATGACCTGGTGGCCATGGGAGCCTGGCGCCAGGTCGGCCCCTGGGGGGCCTTGCGGGGCCGCCACCTGCGTTTGGTGGACGAGGCCTTGCAGGCGGTGGGCCTGACCCACTGTACGCATTGGCTGATCGAGGCGCTGTCGGGCGGGCAGATGCAGCGCGCGCTGTTTGCACGGATGCTGCTGCAGGATGCGCCGGTTTTGCTGATGGACGAACCGTTTGCTGCCGTGGATAGCGAGACCATCGATGTGCTGATGACCCTGATCCGGCAGTGGCACGGCCAGGGGCGCACCATCATTGCCGTGCTGCATGATCTGGATCTGGTGCGCGAGCATTTCCCGCGTACGCTGCTGCTGGCGCGACGGCCGATCGCCTGGGGCGATACCGCCACCGTACTGAGTGACGACAATCTGAGGCTGGCGCGCAAATCCTGCGATGCCGCGTTCTGGGGCTGAACATGGCGCTGGTGGATATCCTCTTTTCTCCCTTTATCGAGTTCAGCTTCATGCGCCGGGCCCTGGCGGGTGCCAGTGCGCTGGCCCTGAGTTCGGCACCGCTGGGCGTTTTCCTGGTGCTGCGCCGCATGAGCCTGGTGGGCGATGCCATGGCGCATGCGATCCTGCCGGGGGTGGCGGCCGGTTTCCTGGTGGCCGGCCTGTCGCTGACGGCCATGATGTTGGGCGGGCTGGTGACTGGCCTGGCCGTGGCGCTGCTGGCCGGGCTGGTGTCGCGGGTCACGCCGTTGCGCGAGGATGCCAGCTTTGCCGCGTTCTACCTGATTTCACTGGGGCTGGGGGTGTTGCTGGTGTCGTTGCGGGGCTCCAACATGGATCTGCTGCATGTGCTGTTCGGCACGGTGCTGGGCCTTGACGACAGCGCGCTTATCCTGATGGCGGCCTGCGCCACGCTGACCCTGCTGACGCTGTCGGTGATCTATCGGTTGCTGATCGCCGAGTGCCTGGACCCGGGCTTCCTGCGTGCCATTGGCGGCAACGGTCCGGCGGTACACATGGTGTTCCTGGTGCTGGTGGTGGCCAACCTGGTGGCCGGTTTCCAGGTGCTGGGCACGTTGATGGCGGTCGGCCTGATGATGTTGCCGGCAGCCACGGCGCGCTTCTGGGTGCGCACCGTCGGACGGCAGATCGTGGTGGCCGGGCTGTGGGGCGTGGCCTCCAGCGTGTTCGGCCTGCTGCTTTCCTATCACTTCGATGTGCCGGCGTCGCCGGCCATCATCCTGGTCGCGGGCAGCGGTTATCTGGCATCGATCTTTTTCGGTACCTACGGTGGTGTCTGTCGACGCACGCGTTATGCCCTGGGGCAGAACGCGCCGGCGGATAGCCGGCAGGTGCCATAGCGTGTATCGGTATTCGATCATGAGACAGGAGAAGGCAATGAGTCAGGATGAGTCGCGGGCAGGCAGTCGTGAGCAACGTACGTTGCGCAGGTATTCACTGAAGGCGCTGGCCGGAGCCGTGGTGGTGGCGCTGTGCCCGGCAGGAGCAGCCTGGGCGGCAGATGCGCCCTTGAAGGTGGTGGCCAGTTTTTCCATCCTGGGCGATCTGGTGCGTGAAGTGGGCGGGGATCATGTCGAACTGACGACGCTGGTCGGCCCCGATGGCGATGCCCATGTCTACGAACCGACACCCGCCAATGTCAGGAGCCTGAGCCAGGCGCAGATCCTGTTCGTCAATGGCCTGAATTTCGAGTCCTGGATGCCGCGCCTGGTGAAGTCGTCCGGTTATGCGGGGCCGGTGATCGAAGCCAGCAAGGGCATCCATCCACGCACCTTCGGTGCAGAGGATGACGCGGTCGGGCAGGCCCACGATGCGGACCATGGTCATGATGCGCAGCATGGACATGAGCACGCGCCGGCAGCAGCGGCCGCCCATGATCACGAGCATGCCCATGCCGAGGATCATCATGAGCACGATCATGATCATGAGGCTCACGAGCACGAACATGAGGCTCATGCGCATGATCACGATCATGGCGCAGCGTCGGACGGTCATGCACACGAGCATGCCCATGCTCATACGCACGAGCACGGCGCAGCCGACCCGCACGCATGGCAAAACCTGGGCAATGCCGAGGTCTATGTCAACAATATCGCAACGGGTCTGGCGCAGGTTGATCCCGCCCATGCAGACGAATACCGGCGCAATGCCGACAGCTATATTCTGCGCCTGAAGGCGCTGGATGCCCGTCTCAAGGAAGCGTTTGCCGCGATTCCGTCCGGACGCCGCACGCTGGTGACTTCCCACGAATCGTTTGGCTACCTGGGCGATGCCTATGGGTTGAAGATCCTGGCACCTGCCGGCGTCTCCACGGATGCCGAACCTTCTGCCGCCACGGTGGCGGCGATCATTCGCCAGCTCAGGGAGGCAGGCGTGCAGGCCGTTTTCATGGAAAATATCAGCAACCCGCGTTTGGTCGAGCAGATATCGCGTGAAACCGGTGCCCGAGTCGGTGGAACCCTCTATTCCGATGCCTTGTCCAAGCCGGGTCAGCCTGCCGCGACCTACCTGGACATGTACGAATGGAATACCCGTCAGATTCTCGACGCATTGCACCCCTGAAACGCCTGGCTGCTGCCGTGGCATTGACACTGGCCCCGATTTGCGGAGCCCAGGCCCATCCGCATATGTGGATCAATGCCACGGTGGATTTCCGATTCGATGAGCAGGGCCGTCTGGCCGCGCTCGAAGAACACTGGGATTTTGACGAGATGTTTTCGTCCTATGCGCTGATGGGCGTGACCAAGCAGAAGGGGGGCGGCTATGCCGACAAGACATTGCAGGAGATGGTCGGTCCCTGGATGGAGGCGCTCGGTGATCCCATTTCTCACTATTTCACGCGTGTCAGTCTGATGGACCGCGAGCTGCCGACTGTTGCACCTACCGAATATTCGGGCCGCTGGGTTGCCGACAGCAGCCAGCTCGGGCTGACCTTCACGCTGCCGTTGGTGCAGCCGCTGGCACTGGCACCGGGGCAGACACTGGAAGTGTCCATCCAGGATCCGACGTTTTTCGTGGCATACGATTTCACCGGCGAAAACCCTGTGACGGGCGCACCGCCGCCGCCTTCCTTCAAACCGTTCCGGCTGGTGAATGCGCCGGCGGGTTGTGGGGTCCGCTATGTGCCGCCCAGGGAACTGGACTGGCAGACCATGGCCCGCCTGGCCGAGATCCCCGAGGATGCCGATCCTGAAAGCATGCCCGCCGACCTGCTCGAAGCCGCAGGCCAATTGCAGCACAGGTTGCTGTTGACATGCGGCTGAGGGCAATCCACGGCAGGCAAGGCTGGGGCGGATCAGGGTGGCCTGGCCTGTTGGTGGGGATGGTCATGGTATTGCTGCTGTTGGGGGTGTCATCGGCCTGGGCGCAGGGGCATCCTTTCGCGGTCGGCGTGCCAGCACCGCCGCCTGCGCCGGACGGCTGGCTGGGCCGGTTTGCCGCGTGGGTGTCGGAATGGCAGAGTCTCTTCTACCGCCAGTTGACCGGTGCTGTCCGCAGTTGGCAGGGGGGCGGGCAGGGCTGGTGGCTGGTCGGGCTGTCTTTCGCCTATGGCGTTTTCCATGCACTCGGACCCGGGCACGGCAAGGCGGTGTTGGCTTCCTACGTGCTGGCGAATCGGGAAACGGTACGCAATGGTGCAGTGCTGGCCATGCTGTCGGCGCTTTTGCAGGCGCTGGTCGCCGTATTGCTGATCGGTGGACTGGGCTGGCTGCTGGGCTGGCATGGGGCGGCGGTGACGCGTGCCGCCACCCAGATGGAAATCGTGGCCTATGCAATGGTGACCGGATTGGGAGCCTGGATGTTGTGGCGACAGGTCGGGCAATGGCGCGCGGCCAGGCGGCAGCCTGTCGGGCTGTTTGGTACGGCGACCTTGCGGAGTGACACCGCCGGTCGGGATGGCAAGGGGGGCTACATGCGCTTGCGCTATGCCGGCGTGCGTGGTGACGCAGGCTGTGACTGTGGTCGTGGTCATCTTCCGGCACCCTCTCTGGTTTCGGGGCGGCTGGACTGGCACAAGGCCTGGGCAGCGCTGCTCTCGATGGGGCTGCGGCCCTGCAGTGGTGCCTTGATCGTGCTGGCGTTTGCCATGGCGCAGGATTTTTTTCTGGCTGGCGTCGTGGCTGCGCTGGCCATGGGCGTGGGGACCGGGCTGACCATGTCGCTGCTGGCGGCGGGAGCATTGTCGGTCGAGCGGTTGACACTGCGTTTGCCATTGCAGGCACGGCAGACGCAGTGGTTGCGCCGGCTGATTGCCGTGTGCGCGGCCCTTATGGTGCTGCTGCTCGGACTGGGCCTGCTGGCGGGGGCACTGGCCGCGTATCGCTGAATGGTGTGGCAGGCGGTTGTTGCGAAGGATCATGGCCGAGCCGTTGCGGTTTTTCGTTGCCGCTTCTTCGTGATGGTTATGAAATGTTATATCATTGCTTTTTTGTGGAATTTTCCAGACAAGCAGAGAGACATTCGCATGACGCTTTCACGATCCCCGCTGTCGCTGGCCCTGCTGGCAGCACTGACACAGTCCATCCCCGCACAGGCCCAGCAGGTGGCAGATGCGGGTGTCGCCGCATTGCCCGGCATTACCGTATCGGCCAGTCCCCTGGCGCGCAGTGCCGAGGATTCGGTTGTCCCGGTGACGATCCTGGAAGGCGATGCACTGGTGCAGCGCCGTCGTGGGACGCTGGGCGAACTGCTCGATGGCCAGCCCGGCGTGCATGTCGATACGTTCGGCGGCGGTGCCAGCCGCCCGGTGATCCGCGGGCAGACCGCACCGCGCGTCAAGGTGCTGAGCGATGGTTCTGAAATCATGGATGCCTCGGCGGTATCGCCCGATCATGTGGTGACCGTCGATACCCTGCTGGCGGAGCGGATCGAGATCCTGCGTGGGCCTTCTGCCCTGCTGTATGGCGGTGGGGCCATTGGTGGCGTGGTCAACGTGCTGGACAACAAGATTCCCACAGCCATGCCGGAACGCGGCATTGAAGGCTCCCTGGAGCTGCAGGGAGCGACGGCGGCTCGTGAACGGGCCGGCGCATTTTCGGTGACGGGCGGGACGGGGCGCGTGGTTTTCCATGCCGAAGGTGCACGCAGCAAATCGGATGACTACCGTGTCGGGCATTGGGACGAGAAACGGGTCAAGGATTCGAATGCCGACACCACCACCGGCAGCCTGGGCATGACTTTCCTGGGCGACAGCGGTTATCTCGGCGCGGCCTATTCCTACCGGGAAGAGGACTATGGCCTGCCTGGCCACAGCCATGAATACGAGGATTGCCATCCGCACGGCCAGCACCTGCACTGCGGCGGTCATGATCATGGGCACGGACATGATCACGACCATGACCACGATCATGGCGGTGGTCATTCAGCGACGGCGCATTTGCGCAGCGAACGCTTCGATATCCGTGGCGAATGGCGTGATCCGATGGCGGGTGTTGAAAAGATCCGGCTGCGTGCCGGCTATACCGATTATCGTCACGATGAACGCGACGGCGACGAAAAGACGACGGTTTTCACCAACCGGGGCCACGATACCCGCCTGGAATTGCAGCACCGGCCCCTGTATGGCTGGCGTGGGGTGCTGGGCGTGCAGACGGCGCGCTCGGAGTTTGAGTCAAGCGGACTGGAAAATTTCATGCCGCGCACACGGACGACCAATACAGGGATTTTTCTGGTCGAGGAATACCCGCTGGGTGACTGGCGCTTCGAGCTGGGGGCGCGCCATGAATGGCAGCGCGTGACGCCTGACAACAGCCAGTCGGCGTCCGATCTGCGTGCCGTGTCGTGGTCGGCTGCTGCCGTATGGGATTTTGCACCGGCCTATGCGGCGACGCTGTCGTTCACGCAGTCGCAGCGCCTGCCCAATGCCCAGGAGCTGTATGCCAGGGGCGTGCATCTGGCGACCAACACCTACGAACTGGGCGATGCCAACCTGGGCAAGGAAACCACCCGTGGCGTGGATCTGGGAATACGCAAGCACGAGGGCGACCTGCAGTTCGGCATCAATGTATTCCACAGTCGCACGAAGAACTACATCTATGCCAATACACTCGACCAGCATGAGGATTTCCGCCTGATCAAGTACACCCAGCACGATGCCGAGTTCACCGGTGCCGAGGCCAACGTCTCGTACCGTTTCTCGCCGCTGCTCAAGACCACGCTGTTCGGTGACTACGTACGCGGCAAGCTGCGCGAAGGGGCGGGCAACCTGCCGCGCATTCCTGCCGCCCGGCTGGGCCTGCGGGCGGATACCAGCTGGCAGCAATGGCGCGCCTATGCCGAGTACTACCGTGTCTTCAGCCAGAACCGGATCGCCGACTTCGAAAGCGAGACGCCGGGCTACAACATGGTCAATGCCGGGGTTGCTTACCTGGGCCGCTCGGGAGCGACCGACTGGCAGGTCTACCTGCGTGGCACCAACCTGCTGAACCGGCTGGCCTACAATCATGCCTCCTTCATTTCGCGTGCCGCGCCGGTACAGGGCCGTAGCCTGATCGCCGGTGTCCGGTTCGACTTCTGAGCGCAGACGGTGAGCATTCCTCTCAAGCAAGGCAATACGTTGTTCGACATCGTGGCGATCCTGCAGGGTGACGTGCCCTGGGGGCGTTTCCTGGATGCAGGCACCGGGCGTGGGTCGCTGTCCTGGCTGCTGAAGCAGGATACCGAGGCCTGGACGGCGGTGACGGGGGCCAGCGGTATGGCAGACAGTGTCAGGCCGCTGGTCGAGGGCCGCATGCGGCCACAAGACCGGATCCTGACCGGTAACTGGATGGACGAGGGGCTGCTGGAAGGCGAGTGCTACGACACGGTGCTGGCAGATTACCTGGTGGGGGCCATCGATGGTTTCGCGCCCTACTGGCAGGACCGGATATTCGGTCGCCTGCGTCCGCTGGTGGGGCAAAGGCTGTACGTGATCGGCCTGGAACCCTATGTGCCTTATTTTCCCGAGAGTGCGGCTGGCCGCATGGTCTGCGAGATCGGCCGGTTGCGCGATGCCTGCCTGCTGCTGGCGGGGGAGCGGCCCTATCGAGAATATCCGGCGGACTGGGTCGTGCGCCATTTACAGCAGGCAGGTTTCCGGGTGCTGGATATGCAGCGCTACGGCATCCGCTACGGTGCCCGTTTTATCGACAGCCAGCTGGATATGTGCGACCAGCGCCTGGCCCGGCTGCGTGACCGGTCGCTGGCGGTGTCATTGTCCACGCATGTGGCCGAGCTGCGCCAGCGGGCACGCGCCCTGGCCGATGCCGAGGGGGGCCTGCGGCATGGCCATGACTATGTGATCGCGGCCGAGCCGGTGTCGGCAGCGGCAGGCTGATGGGCGCGTGGTGATGCCGTGTCGAATGTCAGGGTGAAGGCGGTGCCGCGCTGATCCCTGATCGGGGAGTGAGCTTCCAGTTGCCATCCCTGCAGGGCACAGGTCTGCTTGGCAATCGCCAGGCCGATGCCGCTGTCGCCGAACGAGGACTGGGCGGGGGCGTCCTTGCGCCGCTGGCTGAAGTAGCGATCGAAGATATGGGGCAGTTCGGCGGTCGGGATGCCGGGGCCGTCATCGGTAAAGGACAGCCCGCCCTGCAGCGCCCGGATGGACAGGGTGGCCGGTGCGGCATGGCGGATGGCATTGCGCACGATATTGCGGACCACCGTCAGCAGGGCGTGTGGGTTGACCGTGGCATGACAGGCCGGATCAACCTCGATGTGCAGGGCCAGTCCCTGGCGGGCAGCCTCTTCTGACAGGCTCGACAGGGCATCATGGATGATGGTCTGCAGGCTGATGGTTTCGCGTTGCCCATCGTCTGACTGCGACAGGCTGTAGGTGCTGGTGAGTGCGTCGTTGAGCTCATCCACGCAGCGGATGATGCGATCCAGCCGATGCTGGCGTGCCGAGCTGTCCAGCGGCAGCCGGCGCAGCAGTTCGGCATCGCTGCGGATGATCGACAGGGGGGTGCGGACTTCGTGCTGGAAGTTGGCGGCGAACTCTTTCTGGTCGGCGATGGTACGCTCGATCCGGTCCTGCATGCGGTTGAAGGCTTCAGTCAGGCGGCCGCGCTCGTCGCTGCGGGCGTCCTGCTTGCGTGGCCGCCCCGGTGCCCAGCGCGCCAGCAGGTCGGTCACTTCCTGTAGCGGCTGTACCACCCACTGGGCCAGTTTCCATGCCGTGGCGTAGGAGGCCAGGATGAAGAACAGCGCGATCAGCAGCAGCGACAGTCCGAACTCGCGTGTCAGTGCCTCGGTTTCCACGGCGTCGTACATGACGTAGAAGCGGCCATCGCGGGCGTCGACGATCTTGATGTGCAGGGTGCTGTGCTCGCCATCGATATAGTGCATGCCATTGGGCAGGGTGCGCAGGAAATCCGGCATGTCCGGTGCGCGGACCCGGTCGCTTTCGCCCCAGGCATACAGGTGTGGGCCGAACTGCCGCACGAAAGGGACATCCCAGGTCGGGCTGACACTGGCAATGCGCGATACCAGCCGGTCGGCCTCCGTTTTCAGCAGCGAATCGATGACGCGGCTTTCCATGCGCTGGTGGGTATAGAACGCGGTCAGGGACACCAGCCCGACCGCGAACATGATCAGCACGGTCAATGCCAGGATGACGCGGGTAGCCAGTGACGGGCGCATGTGTGTCAGGCCTCGGGCTGGCGCAGGGGCGGCACGGTCATTTTCCAGCCGCTGCCGCTGAGGGTTTCCAGACCCTCGAAGCCGTGGGCGGCCAGGGTCTTGCGCAACACATGCATGTGGCTGCGCAGGGCGTCGGAGGCCGGTGTTTCATCGGGCCACAGGATCTGTTCCAGTTCGGTGCGGGAGACGATGCGTCCCGGCTGACGCATCAGCGCCTCCAGGATCTGCAGGCTTTTGCGGGGGAGCCGGAGTTCGGTGTCGTCCAGGCAGACCTGCTGCGTGGCCAGGGCGTAGGTCAGGCGACCGCAGCGCAGGATGGGATCAGCCTGGCTGGCACTGCTGCGTCGCAGCAGTGCATGTAGCCGCAACGAGATTTCCTCGAGCGAAAAAGGTTTCGTCTGATAGTCGTCTGCCCCCAGGTTGAAGCCGATGCGCTTGTCTTCGATTTCCTGACGTGCCGTCAGGATGAGCACCGGTGTGGACAGTCCAAGCTCGGTACGCAGATGGCGCAGCACGGTCCAGCCATCGACGCGGGGCAGGCCGATGTCGAGCACGATCAGGTCGAAGCGCTGGTGGTCGATGGCTTCGATCGCCATGCAGCCGTCGTAGGCGATGTCGGGCACGAAGCCGTCTGCTTCCAGCGAAGAGAACAGGTTCTCGGCCAGTGCGGCGTCGTCTTCGACGATCAGGACGGTAGGAGCATTGCGGGGCGGCAAGACCAACCTCTATGACTGAAAACAGGAAGCATTGCCTATTTTATGATGAAGCACGCCCGCTGGCTTGGACAGGCAGCATCAGCCGCTGGAAATCCATGTCTTCCGGCGGGCGGGCACTCCAGAGATCCACCCCCAGGGCGTCACTCAGGGCAGCAACGATGCGCCTGGCGCGTTCCAGTGCGGCCTTGCTCGATGCTTCCAGTGCCTGCAGGGGAAGCTTGCCGAGGGCATTGACGGCACCGGCATCGGGGTCCCAGGGGTGATCCGCGCCATCCGGGTCCCATTCGCGGACATACAACATGCCGTCGTGGGCAATCATGTCCAGTTCCCAGCACTGATCCCGATCCCACAGCACTTCGCCACTGGTGGGGGGATTGATCAGGGTGAGGAGCAGTGGGGCAATCTCTGCCAGGGTGTCGTAATAGGGAAACGCGACATCGAAATGGCCGGAAGGCGTGCTGAGATACAGCCTGAGCCAGAAATAGTGGCGCACCTGCTCGATATTCCGGCTGTATTGCTGTGCATATCGGATGATGTCGGCGTAATAGCGGATCAGTTCGTCGGTGTGGTGCTCGGCTTCCCGGGTCGTGGCCTGCGAGGCGACGACTCTGGGAAACTCGGGAAGGCTCAGCGGGGCGATCAGCTTTTTCCCGGTGATATCCTGATGACCATCCGGGCCGTAATAGAAGTCGGTGCGCAGCAGGAATGCGATCTCGACGGCGGCATTTTCTACGAGCGGGGCGGATTCGAACCAGTCTTTCACGGCAGGCCTTGTTTTTATATAGGCATCATGAGGTGATGCGGAAGGCAGGATTTTAGTCGCGATGGCAGGCGATGGGGTACGCTTCGGTTTTGCCGTTCTCATGTGACCAGCAGCCATGGACTTCAAGCGCATCACTCATGAATTGACCGGGGCGGGGCCTTATCGGCATGCTCTTTTCTATACTTTCCCCGGTGGGCTGCGCTTTGAACTGTCCGAGGGCGACAGCCCGCTCGACCTGATGCTGACTGCGTTGCACAGGGCAACGGTCATCGCCCGAGACGTGTTCGGTACGCAAGACCACGTGCTGGTGCATATGCAGCGCTTTGTGGGGGCTTCGGGTTTCGAACTGAGGGAGACGCTGCGCGAGCTTCGACTGGCAGGTATTGCTGTGCCGAAAGTGCGGGCGATATGGCGCGAAGCGGGCGGTGACACCGATGCGTCCGATATCGGTAGCTGGATCAACTGTGTGTTTGAGGTCCCTGCCTCCAAACTGCAGAACCTGCTCTGGTGTGCCCTGGCGACCGACCTGGGGGCGGTACGCCCGAACCCTCAGTGCCTGGTGTATCTGATACAGCCGGCATCCGGCATTCTGCTTCATCCTTATGATGATCGGGGGATGGATGTGATCTGTCACGATTCCTCACGATTGCACCCCTTGTATGAAAAGCACCATGCCTGGTTGCTTGACTACGACAGGGACGCCATGGAGCGGACCTTCAACCCTGTGTGTTGACGGCTCGGCGACGCCCGGCGTGATGCGGGCAGGATGTGGCCCGATCACACTGTGGACGGGGCAATCCGTTTACTTGTCCTTGTCCTGCCGCTGGGCCCGCGGGTGGGCCTGGTCGTAGACCTTGGCCAGGTGCTGGTAGTCGAGTCGGGTATAGATCTGGGTGGTGGAAATGTTGACATGTCCCAACAGCTCCTGCACGGCGCGCAGATCCTGCGAAGACTGCAGCAGATGGCTGGCGAAACTGTGGCGCAGCACATGGGGATGCACATGGGTGGGCAAGCCGGCAGCCTGCGCCCGTTTGGCAAGTTGCAACTGGACCACCCGGGGCGTGATGCGGGCACCGCGCAGACCCAGGAAAAGCGCTGCCTGCGTGTCTTCGTCTGCCTGTGCCGGGACCCAGGCTGGGCGGGCCTGCAGCCAGCGCTCAAGGGCCTGTGCGGCGGCCTGGCCGACAGGAACGTTGCGGCGTTTGCCACCCTTGCCCAGCACGATGACCTCGCGTTCATCCAGTTGCAGCCAACTGCGTGATGCGTAGGTCTGCGACTGATGGTGCCGGCAGTCCAGTGCGACCAGTTCGGAGACGCGCAATCCGCTTGAGTACAGCAGCTCGAACATGGCCTGGTCGCGCAGGATGGTCTGGGCTTCCTGGCCGTGCTGCAGGGCGACCGCTGCCTGCGTGGCATCGGGGGCGACCTTGTCGAGCAGGTGGATGGCGTAGTCTACCGACAGCGCCTTGGGCAGCGCCTTGGGGGCCTTGGGCGCGCGCACGCCAAGGGCCGGGTTGGCCGGCAGGCCGGCCTGTGGTCCCCACCACTGGAAGAAACCGCGCCAGGCGGCCAGCGTGCGAGCCAGGCTGGCAGGACTCAGGCCCTGGCCGTGCAGACGTGCCAGATACTGGCGGATATGTCCCTGGCTGATCTGGTCCAGGGGGCGGTGCTCGGCCTGCCGCAGCAGGGCGCACAGGTCGCGACGGTAGTTCGACAGGGTATGGGGCGAGTAGCGTCGCTCGGTCTGCAGGTGTTGCAGCCAGCCAGCCATCGGGGATGGCAGGAGGGCATTCGGTGCTGGCCCGTCGCTGTCATGGCCCATATTCGGCGACACTTCGGTTCCAGCGAGGCTGGGCATCGGAGGCGAAGCGGTGGATGGAGGGCCACGCATGGCGTCAGGCGGCTGTGCGCCCCAGCGTGGCGCTGGCGAGGGCACCGATGGTGGCCAGGAAATGCGTGCCCATGTCCGGCGTGAAACGGTCCGCGCTGTCTGCGCCCAGTACCAGCACGCCGGCCGGCTGGTCGCCGATAACGTCATGGCGCAGCACGATAATCGCGACTGACGCGGGAGTCTGTGCCAGCAAGGCTACGGCCGGGTGATCCAGGCTGGAGCCGACGGCAGGGGCGGCCTGGTTGGCCAGACTGTCGATCAGGGCGGCATCCTCGGGGGGCGTGGCACCCCACCAGCGCACGGTGGCGTCCTGCAGGCCGAAATCCTCGATCAGCGTGGCGCGGATGGCGTCGGCCAGCGTGTCGCTGTCGGGCAGGGCCACCAGGTGTTCGACCCACTGATACAGGCGCAGGCTGATGGCATCATTGGACTTGGCATTGTGGATCAGCCCTGCCAGCGTGTTTTCGGTCTGCTTGAGCCGTTCGCGCAGCGTCAGGATCTGGCGCTCTCCCAGTGAAATGGCCTTGCCGGAGTGTGGGTGCGGCAGCTTGAACTCCGCGAAGATGTCTGCATTCTTGATGAAGAAATCCGGATGCTGGCGCAGAAAGAGCGCGATGTCTTCCGGGGTGTGGGTGGTGGCGTCGGTCATGGCAATGATGTGGTGCGAAAGGGAGGCAATGAAAGTGGGCGATGCGTGCGCGTGGGTCGGTACGGTGGCCACGCGCAGCCTGCATCAGTCACCCACCAGCGTATCGGTATCGAACCGACCGGTAAAGACGGTGGTGGCCGGCCCTGTCATGGCGAGCCGGGTGCCATCCCAGCGGATCGTCAGGTCGCCGCCGCGCGTTTGCACCCTGACCGGGCTGTCGAGCAGGCCGAGGCGTATGCCGGCGACGGCAGCCGCGCAGGCACCCGTACCGCAGGCCAGGGTTTCGCCGGCACCGCGCTCGTACACACGCAGGCGGATATCGTGACGACCGAGGATCTGCATGAAGCCGGCATTGACGCGGCGCGCAAAGCGGGGGTGCGATTCGATCAGCGGGCCGGTACGGGCGACAGGTGCGGTATCGACATCGGTCACCACCTGCACGGCATGCGGGTTGGAAATCGAGACGGGTACGATCCAGACCGGCTCTGCCTCGCCTTCCAGCGGCAATGCCCATTGGGTGGCTTCTCCCGTGGTCCTGGTGGTCAGACCATCGGGATCGAACGGCAGGGTCGCGGGCTCGAAGCGGCAGATGCCCATGTCGACGGTGACTTCGCCGTCGGCTTGCTCCGTCAGTGTCAGCGTGCCGGTGGCGATCTCGGCATGCAGCGGGTTGCGGTCGGACAAGCCCTGCTCGTGCACGAAGCGCACGAAGCAGCGTGCGCCGTTGCCGCAGTGCTCGACCTCGCTGCCATCGGCATTGAAAATGCGGTAGCGGAAATCGGCTTCGCCATGCTGCGCTGGCTCGACCAGCAGGATCTGGTCGGCACCGATGCCGAAACGGCGATCGGCCAGGGCGCGCAACTGGGCGGGGCTGAGGCTGATCTGCTGGCGCACGCCGTCGAGGACAATGAAATCATTGCCGGCACCGTGCATTTTGGTGAATTCGTAGAAAGCCATGATGCGTGTCTCGTGTTCAGTACAGGCCGGGCTCGCCCTCGGGCCGGGTCTTGAAGCGTCGGTGTACCCAATAATACTGGCTGGGACGGGCCATGATCCAGCCCTCCAGCAGGTGGTTCAGTCGTGCCGTGGCCTCTTCGAGCGAGGCGTCGCCAGGAAAGTCCTCCAGTGCGGGCAGGACTTCGATCAGGTAGCGGCCACTGGCCGGGTCCCAGGTACTGATGATGGGGACGACGGCGGCATGCCAGTTGCGGGCGATCTGGGCCGTGGCCGGAATGGTGGCCGCAGGAGTGCCGAAGAACGGCGTGAAAATCGCGCCCCGGCGTCCAAAGTCCATGTCGGGCAGGTAATACACCGGCAAGCCGGCGCGCAGGTGCCGGATCAGGCCGCGCACGCCGTCGCGCCGGCTGACCAGGTGGATCTTGTTGAAACGGGCGCGCCCGGCGCGTACCAGCGCGTCGATGCCGGGGTCGCTTTGCACGGAATAGATCGAGGCGGCTTCGGTCAGCGCGATGGACAGGCGGGTAGCGGCGGCATCTAGTCCGATGAAGTGCGGTGCCAGCATGATGACAGGCCTGCCGGTGTCCTGTAGTGCCTGGATATGCTCGAAACCGCGCAGTTCCACCATGTCGAGGATGTCGACCTCGCTGCCGCGCCACAGTACGCCGCGGTCGATCACGGATTGCGCCAGCGCATGAAAATGCTGGCGCAGCAGGATTTCACGTTGTTCGGCCGTCTGCTCGGGAAAACAGATCTCGAGATTGCGCCGGGCCACCCGCACGCGGGGGCGCACCAGCCGGTAGGCCAGCCGGCCCAGGATGCGGCCCAGCCGCAGGCGGCTGGCCGGGCGCAGGCGTGCGAAGACGCCCAGCAGCCGGAACAGCATGCGGGATTTGAACGTGGAGACGGGAGCGGCGTCAGTCATGCGGCGTATGGCCCGATGTGCGGGGCGTTGCGGATTCTTCGGAGGTGGCCGGCCTGTCGTGGGCGTCAGTCGGTGCGGTGCCGTCCGGGTGGCGGGCGGTTTCCTTGTGCGGCTGCTTGTAGCGGTTGTAGCTCCACAGGTATTGCTGTGGACAGCGCCGGATCAGGGTCTCCATGGCAGCATTGATGACGCGGGCCTGTTCTTCGGGGGATTCCGGCAGTGGGTCGGGCAGGCGCAGGTGATGCAGCCGCCAGCCGCGACCGCCGGGCAGGCGTTCGCCTGCCACCATGACCACCGGCACTTTGGTCTGGCGGGCCAGCCGGCCAGGCAGCGTGGTGGTAAAGGCCGGGCGGTCAAAGAACGGTACCCAGACGCCGTCGCCCGCGTTGGGCACCTGGTCCGGCAGCATGCCGATGCTGTGGCCCTGCTTGAGCGTGCGCACGAAGGCCCGCACGCCCTGCATGGTGGCCGGTACGGCCGTCAGTCCTTCGGTATTGCGGATGGTGGACAGGATGGGTGCCAGGTATGCCTTGCGCGGCGGACGGTACATCACGGTCATGGCGCGATGCTGGGCCAGCCAGCGGGCGGTGATGTCGTAGCAGCCCAGGTGCGGGGTGAGAAACAGGATACCGCGCGGATCGGCCAGAGCCTCGTGCAGGTCGGCAGCGTCGTCCACCTCGACCCTGGCCACGGCCTGGGGCGTGCGTAGCCAGACATAGGCAAGTTCGAGAATCATGGCGCCGGCCTCGCGGGCGGCGCGGCGTGCGAACGCCGCCTCGGGGTAGCCGGCCTGGGTGGCATTGGCACGCAGGCGGGTCCGGTACTTGCCCGGCAGGGCGTAGATCAGGCCCCCGGCGAGTCGGCCGAGACCATGCAGGACGGAGAGGGGAAGACAGGCCAGCAGGCGCAGGAGCAGGAGCAACATAGGGCGGGAGTCTGACGAAGGCCGTGAAGTGATGGCGCTTTGGCCGTTTGTTCGTCGGCTGACGGATCACCAAAAGGTGCCATTTTCGCCTAAAATGAGAAAGGCCGCCGAATTAACCGACAACTTGCGGGGCGGCCGCGGAACTGCAGGGCGGGCTGTACTATCGTCTGCACACGTTTCGGCTTTTTTCCGCTAAAGCGTCGCGCCCGTACTCTCCTGCTTTCCAGGTCTTCGTCAGGCGTGCAACGCGCCCGTCAACCTGTCCGGTTTCACTGTAACGCCGGTTTTGCAAGGATGCCAGTCGTGGCCCCACAAGATTTCCTCTTCACTTCCGAGTCCGTATCGGAAGGCCATCCCGATAAGGTCGCCGACCAGATTTCCGATGCCGTGCTCGATGCCATCTTCGAGCAGGATCCCAATGCGCGCGTGGCCGCCGAAACGCTGTGCAACACCGGTCTGGTGGTGCTGGCCGGCGAGATCACCACGACCGCCAATGTCGACTACATCCAGGTGGCGCGCGATACGATCCGCCGCATCGGCTACGACAACACCGATTTCGGTATCGACTACAAGGGCTGCGCCGTGCTGGTCGCCTACGACAAGCAGTCGCCCGATATCGCCCAGGGGGTGGATCGCACCTCCGAGGATTTCCTCAACCAGGGTGCCGGTGACCAGGGCCTGATGTTTGGCTATGCCTGCGACGAAACCCCCGACCTGATGCCGGCCCCGATCTGGTATGCGCACCGGCTGGTGCAGCGCCAGAGCGAACTGCGCAAGGATGGCCGCCTGCCCTGGCTGCGTCCCGATGCCAAGTCGCAGGTCACGTTCCGCTACATCGATGGTCGTCCTGCCGAGGTCGACACCGTGGTGCTGTCGACCCAGCATTCGCCGGATGTTTCGCAGGAAACCATCCGCGAGGCCGTGATCGAAGACATCATCAAGCCCAGCTTTGCCGAAGGCTTGCTGACCCCCAATACCCGCTACCTGGTCAACCCGACCGGACGCTTCGTGATCGGCGGCCCGCAGGGCGATTGCGGCCTGACCGGCCGCAAGATCATCGTCGATACCTATGGCGGCGCATGCCCGCATGGTGGCGGTGCCTTCTCGGGCAAGGACCCCTCCAAGGTGGACCGTTCGGCAGCCTACGCTGCTCGTTACGTCGCCAAGAACGTGGTGGCAGCGGGGTTGGCGCGCCAGTGCCAGGTGCAGGTCAGCTATGCCATCGGCGTGGCCGAACCGATCAACATCACGGTCTACACCGAAGGCACCGGCGTGATCCCCGATGCCGAGATCGCCAAGCTGGTACGCGAGCATTTCGACCTGCGTCCGCGCGGTATCGTCAACATGCTCGACCTGCTGCGCCCGATCTATTCCAAGACGGCGGCCTATGGCCACTTCGGCCGTGCCGAACCCGAGTTCACCTGGGAAGCCACTGACCGCGCCACGCTGCTCAAGGGCTGATTTTCCTGTCGCTTTACACTGACTTGCGGGCTGCTCGATGCAGCCCGCAAGTCGTTTGTGGAGATGGAAGTGGTTTGTACGATTGCAAGGCGGAATAAATGAAAATAGCAAGAAGACACAAGATTGAATTATCCGAGCTCATTCTCTTTTGCAGAGAAAATATTGGCCAGATAGAGGATGATTTCTGCCTGTACTGTCAGGACTCCGATGTGCCTCTTTCCCAAGGTATGTGGATTTATGTGGAGGAATACCCAGTCGGAGATGATGCAGGAAATGATGTTTTTCCAGATTTTGTGGTGAAGAATGAGCTGGAGCTGCTTTATTATGGAGAGCAGTTTGTTGATGTCTTAAATAATGTTTTGATGCAGGCGATTGATCCAGGTTGTGGTCTGATAGTTGAGGCTCTCGATTATTATATGAATAATGATGATTTTATGGTGATATAGTGATTTGAATTGGCGTCTTGATGCGGCGTGGCGTTGATCTATTTGGAGTATATTGCCAGGCGTGGGTCGCAGAATCCTTCTGCAAAATCCATTAATTCCAGAACAATATCTTCATGTTCTGATTTTCTGATTTCGTTGAGACCTGCCAGCATGAAGTTTTTGGGCATGCCTTTTTCTTGGAAATGAATCAATACCTTGCGTATTTCCAATAAGTCATTCTCTTGAGAGATATGAATTTTCACCGCATTGATGAAGTCGTGTTTCATGAAGACGGCCTGTTGTCTGAGAAAAAAGCAGTGCCACCGGGCTACAGGATGAGATTGGCAATGTGGGCAGCGATGGGCAGGCTGCAGGTTGCGGCCGGTGACGGTGCGTTCAGGATGGCAGTCGCGCCGCCCTGGGTCTTGATGAGAAAGTCATCGACCAGGCTGCCGTCGGCACGCACGGCCTGGGCACGGTTGGCGCTGCGATAGGTCTGCAGGTCTGCCAGGGTGATCCGGGGGCAGTATTTGCGCACGGCCTGCAGATAGGTCTGCTTCGAGAATGAGCCCTTGAGTTCCTGCCAGGTAGCGCGTGGGTGCCGTGCCAGTATTTTCCATAATCCGGGGTATGTCAGCGCATCGGCAGCATCGCGGGTATCGAAGCTGAAGCGCTGGTATTTTTCACGGGCCAGCGCCAGCACTGCATTGGGGCCGACGGTGATGGAGCCGTCGATCATCGGGGTCAGGTGTACGCCGAGAAAAGGCAGCGTCGGGTCCGGCACCGGATAGATGAGGTGGTGCACGACCTGGTTGAGCGCGGCCGGCAGCACGAAATATTCGCCCCGGAAGGGGATGATGCGGATTTCCGGGTCTATGCCCAGCAGCCGGGCCACCCGGTCCGAGGCGAGTCCGGCGCAGGCAACGATGCGGCCGGCTTCCACGTGCTCGCCACCGATCCGGATGCGATAGCCGGCCTGGGTAGCCGCCACATGGTTGACCGGCTGGCCGAACCGGAGTGTACCGCCGGCATTTTCCACTTCGGTCAGCAGGGCGCGGGTGACGCCGGTGTAATCGATGATGGCGGTTTCCGGAATCTGCAGCGCCGCCAGGCCGGCCACGGCCGGCTCGCAGGTCTGCAGGGCGGATCGGTCCAGGCGATGCGCAGCCACGCCGTTGTCCGCAGCGCGTTGCGCCAGGTTGTCGAGTCGGGTGACTTCCTGTTCATTGGTGGCGACGAGCAGTTTGCCGCGCGTGTCGTAGCCGATACCGTGGGTCTGGCTGAAGGCCTGCAGCCTGACCAGGCCCTCGCGGCAAAAGCGGGCCTTGAGACTACCCGGTGTGTAGTACACGCCGGAGTGGACAACGCCGCTGTTGCGCCCGGTCTGGTGAAAGGCGGCCCGGCTTTCCTTGTCCACGACCAGCAGGCGGGTACCCGGCCGCCGGTGCGATATTTCGGCCGCCAGAGCGGCACCGATGATGCCTGCGCCGATGATCAGGTAGTCATAGGTCGGGGTCGCCATGGAGAGGTCCTTGCGGGAGGTGTGTTCGCTTCATGATACTCCGCCCGCAGGGGGCGCTCGTCGCTAGACTTTCAGCAGGCGTGCCGCATTCCCGTACAGCAGGCGTTCGACCACGCTGTCGCGCAGGCCCAGCGCCAGGAAGTCCTCGATGGTCTGGCCGATGGGCCGGAACGGGTAGGACGAGCCAAACAGGAACTGGTCGGCCAGGAAGCTGTTGGCTGCCTGCACGTAGGCCTCGGTGCCGGGCTGGAACAGGTACATGTCCGGCACCAGATGGATATTGGCGTAGCGGAAGGCCAGGCCGATGGCCTGCTGCACGTTGGGCCAATAGCCGTGATAGACCACGATCTGCAGGTTGGGGAATGCCTGGGCGACCTTCGCCAGCGGCGCGGGATCGTTGAAGCGCGGATCCGGCGTGGTCGGGCCGCTCATCAGGAAGACCGGCACGTCGTGCTGCAGGCACAGCTCGTAGATCGGCCAGTAGATGGGATCGTCCGGATGGCGAGCCGGTGCGCCGAAGCCGGGCTCCAGGTCGATGCCGGCCAGGCCCAGCTCGCGCAGTGCGCGTTCGGCTTCGGCGACGGCGGCCGCCTCGCCCTGCAGGGCTGGATCGACGGCACCGATGCCGATCAGTTCCGGATGTCCCTGCACGATACCGTGAATGGTGTCGTTGGGCAGGTGTTGGCCGGGCGTGTGCCGGCCCACCACGACGGCGTGGCTCAGGCCGGCGTCGTGGATCTCGGCCAGGAAACCCTCCTGCGTCAGCGAGCGCTCGAAGTGAGCAGGATTGCCGCGCGTGCCCACGCGGCCATTGAGCCAGAGCGCCGTCGCGTGCTCCGCAGAGCCCGGCGTGGCACCGAAGAAGTCATGCAGGTAGGCGGGCCTGCAACGCATGTCGATGATACGGGTCATGCCTGCCTCACGATGCGGAGCGCACGGCCTGGGGCGCGGCGGCACGGATATCGAAGGCACCACCGGTCTGTGCCTGGCCTGACGTTACGGCCTGCTTGCCGAGCAGGGGGAAGACCAGTTCCGCGAAACGGATCGATTCTTCCAGGTGGGGGTAGCCCGACAGGACAAACGTGTCCACGCCGAGGTCGGCATATTCCTGCAGGCGTGCAGCGACTGTTTCGGCATCGCCGACCAGGGCCGTGCCGGCACCTCCGCGCACCAGTCCGACGCCGGCCCACAGGTTGGGGCTGACTTCCAGCTTGTCGCGACGGCCACCGTGGAGCTGTGCCATGCGTTGCTGGCCGACCGAGTCCATGCGGGAGAAGTTGGCCTGGGCGCGGGCGATGTCGTCGTCACTCAACTTGCTGATCAGCCGGTCGGCATCGGCCCAGGCCTCTTCGCTGGTTTCGCGCACGATCACATGCAGGCGTACGCCGAAGCGCACGGTGCGGCCGTGGCGTGCGGCGCGGGCGCGGACATCGGCGATCTTTTCCGCGACCTGGGCCGGCGGCTCGCCCCAGCTCAGGTAGGCATCGACATGTTTGGCGGCCAGTTCGTGCGCCGCGTCGGACGAGCCGCCGAAATACAGCGGCGGATAGGGTTTCTGTACGGGCTCGAAGAAATTGCGGCTCTGGCGGGTCTTGTAGTGCTTGCCATCGAAGTCCACGGTCTCGCCGGCCAGTATCTTGCGCCAGATGGTCAGGAACTCGTCGGCAGCCTCGTAGCGCGCGTCGTGTTCGAGGAAAATGCCATCGGCGGCCAGTTCGACGGCATCGCCGCCGGGCACCACGTTGAGCAGCAGTCGTCCGTGCAGCGCCTGGTCGAGCGTGGCGGCCTGACGTGCGGTCGAGACAGGGTTGCCGAGCGAGGTGCGCAAGGCCACCAGCAGCTTGATGCGCTGGGTTACCGGCACCAGGCTGGAGGCGACGACCCAGGGGTCCAGGCATGAACTGCCGGTCGGAATCAGCAGACCGTCGTAGCCCAGGTATTCGCTGGTGACGGCGATCTGGCGCAGGTATTCGTTGGTGGCCGGTCGGCCAAACTCGGAGGCACCGAGGTAGCGGGTATCGCCGGAGGTGGGCAGGAACCAGAAAATGTCGAGACTCATGATGTGACGGTCCTATCAGGTGGAAGATGAAGGGGGTGGTGCATCCGGGCCGGTGTCGGTCAGCCTGTTGCGGCCAGGGGCCAGTTGTTGCAGGCGGACCAGCCGGGCACGGACGACATGGCGACTGATGCCCAGTTGCTGTGCGGTCTGGACCTGGCTGTAGTGGTTGTGATGCCAGGCCTTGAGCAGCAGGGTATCGAGCACGCGCTGTTCAAGGTCGTGCGGGCAGGTCTGGCAGAGTTGTTCCAGGACCTGTTCAAGAGAGATTGGGGATCCGGCAGGATCAATGTCATTGCCTGGGAAAGTCGCTGTGTCCCGAGCAAGGGATATTTCAGCATCCGGTTTTTCCTGTGCGCGGTACGTCGCCTTGATGTCAGGAGAAGATACCGGGCTGACGGGAGGTGTGGCCGGTGTGTCGGACGCAGCAGGCAGTCGCAGGTCGTCGGCCTGGATGCGTAGGCCACGGCTCAGCAGCAGGGTGCGGTAGATCACGTTTTCCAGTTCGCGAACATGGCCGGGCCAGGGGTGTGCCAGCAGCCGGCGCTCGGCCCCTGCACTCAGCTCGACAGGCGCATAGTGCAGCCGCTTGCAGTACTGGCGGATGAAGTGACGTGCCAGCGGCAGGATGTCGCCGGGGCGAGATTGCAGCGGCAGCATGGCCAGGCTGACGACATTGACGTGGTAATAGAGATCCTTGCGGAACAGGCCCTGCTGCACGCGTTGCGCCAGGTCGTCATGGGTGGCGGCCAGGATTCGCACGTCGGCCGGCAGCCGCTGGCGCGATCCCAGCCGGGATACCGTGCCCTCCTGCAGCGTGCGGATCAGCTTGGCTTGGGCCTGCAGCGGCAGGGCTTCGATTTCATCCAGGAACAGGGTGCCCCGATGCGCTGTCTCCAGCCAGCCGGGCTGGCTGCCGAAGGCTCCGGCAAAGGCCCCGTTTTCGTGACCATACAGCTCGGCATCGACCAGCGACTCCGAGAAGGCCCCGCAATTGACGGCCACGAAAGGATAGGCGCGGCGCAGGCTGGTGGTGTGGATATGGCGGGCGACCAGTTCCTTCTCGGTGCCGCTGTCGCCCTCGATCAGGACGCCTGCGTCGCTGGGGGCGATCTGCTCGATGATCTCGTGCAGTGCCCGTGAGGCCGGGTCCTCGAACAGCCAGCCGGGTGCCTCGGGCGGGGGCTCGGGTGTCGGAATGGGCCAGGTCGGCAGCGTCGAAGTCATGATGCCTCAGGAATAGAACGACGGGGTGGGGGCGCTGTCGTTCAGTGCCCACTCGCCCAGTTCCTGGACCTTGTAGTGCAGCGGATCGTGCAGCGACTGGGTACGCAGGTTGCGCCAGAACCGGTCCAGGCGCAGCGCGCCATGGGTCGCCCGGGCACCGGTGACCTCGAACAGGCCGCTGGTGATGTCCAGTCCGGCGCGTACGGCCACGACCTTGGCGGTGCTGACGGCGATAGCCAGCCGTCCCCGTGCTTCTGCCGTCAGCGTCTCGCCCTGCCGCCAGGCCTCGTCAAAGCGCTGGGCCGCCTCGGCGGCCAGTGCGCGCACGCTTTCGCGGGCGGCCCAAAATTCGCCGTAGCGGGTCAGCACATGCGGATCCTGGCTGGCGCGCTCGACGCCCGACTTGAACCAGGGGTGCGCCTCGTTGAGGGTGTATTCGCGCGCCTGGGCCAGTGCGCCTTCGGAGATGCCCAGGAACATGTGCACGAATACCAGTTGCGCCAGCAGTGGTCGCAGCGACGAGAACGGCGTGGACAGCGGGCCGGGATTCAGCAGCAGTTCGGCCTGTTCGACCCTGACTTTTTCGAACAGGGCGCTGCCGCTGTCGGTCTGGCGCTGGCCGATGTTGTGCCAGTCCTGGTTCAGGGTGATGCCGGCACGTCCGGTCGGCAGCGCGGCGATCAGCAGGCGGCCGGATTCGCTGTCGAGTGCCGAGGCGACCAGCATCTGCGAATCGGTGGCACCGGAGCAGAAGCTTTTCTTGCCGGAAAAACTCCACCAGCCGTCATGCCGGATGGCGACTGTCCGGGTATCGAGCGGGTTCAGCGTATTGCCCCAGAACCAGTGGTTGCGGGCAGTCTGTTCCCACCAGGGTTCCCATTGTTCGGGCTGGCCGAACAGCCGCACCGTGGCCAGCAGCAGATGCTGAAAACCATAGACGTGTGCGACCGAACTGTCGGCGGTGGCGATCTGCCGCACGCTGTCCAGGACCTGCGCCCAGTCTGCGCCCAGGCCACCGTACTGGCGAGGAATGCTCAGTGCCAGCAGACCGCTGCGGCGCAGTGCGTCGCGCTCGGCCTGGGGGGTGCCGCCGGCTTCGTCGCGTGCGGCTGCGGTCGCGGCAAACTGGCGTGCCAGTTCCTGGCTGATGAATTCCGGCGTACCGCCCGGCACATCGTAATCGCTCGATGCCGGTGCCAGGTGTACAGAGGTCGGTGCCATGGCGCTCAGGCCTCCAGCAGTTCGGATGCCTGGGGCTGGCGCGCCCGTTGCAGCGCCTTGAGTACCGGCAGTGCCTGGGACGCGGCCAGCTCGATGCGTTCCTCCAGCAAGGGGCTGGCGATCCGGCCGCCGATGATTTCGTCGGGCGTGCCATAGACCCCGATGGGCAGGGTCAGGGCCTGGAAAAAGCTGAACAGCGGACGCAACTGGTGGTCGATGAACAGCGAATGACGTGGACTGCCACCTGTGGCGGCCAGCAGAACCGGCGTGCCGATGAGCGCATCCTGGTCGATCAGGTCAAACAGATGCTTGAACAGGCCCGGCAGGCTGCCCTTGAAGACCGGCGAGCCGACGATCAGCAGGTCGGCGTTGCCGATCTGGCGCAAGGTGTCCTGTGCCGGGGCGGGCAGGTGCTGGGCGGACAGCGCGGTGCCGATGTGCGGCACCAGGTCCGGCAGATCGATGAAGCGGGTATCGAGCGGCAGGGCCTGTGCCAGGCGGGCCTGCAAGGCATCCAGCAGGACGCGGGTACGCGAGGAGGCGCTGGGGCTGCCGTTGAGCACGACGGCACGCAGCGGTGTGTCGGAATCAGGCGGGGCGTAAGTGGTCATGGCGAAAATGTCCTTTAGCGGGAAGGCGTGGCATTCAGCCACGGCAGGGCGTAGAGCTGCGGGTCGCTGGCGAAGGCTTCATGGATGGTGCGGCGCACGGCATCCGATCCCTGGTAGATGGCAATGAAGCGGGCAATGCGTGGGTCGTCGGCCCCTTCGGTGCGGACGACGAAACGGATGGCGTAGTAGATGTCGTCGATGCTGGAGTACTGCAGCGCCCGGCTGGCCAGTTCAGGCTGCCCGGCATTGACGAAGTGGGCCGGATAGCCCTGGGCCAGGTCGAGGTCGTCGATGGCGCGGACCAGTTGCGGGCCTTCGACCTCGACCAGCCGGAAGCCGGCGGGGTTGGCGACGATGTCATCGACGGTGCCGCGCGGTCCGACGTCGTCGCGCAGAGTGATCAGGCCAGCCTGGTCGAGCAGTTGCAGCCCACGGCCCTGGTTGACCGGGTCGTTGGCGACACCGATGGTGGCACCTTTGGGCAGGTCGGCCAGGCGGGCATGCTTTTTCGAGTACAGGCCGATATTGGGCAGCAGGCCGACCGCCACGCTCTGGATGCGATAGCCGCGTTCCCGGATGGCGTTGTCCAGAAAAGCCTGGTGCTGGAAATAGTTGAGGTCGATGTCGCCGGCATCCAGTGCGGTGTTGGGAGCCGTCCAGTCGGTGAATTCGATGAGTTCGACGTCCAGCCCCTGCTGGCGGGCTTCGGCGGCGGCCACGGCCACCGAGTCGGCCAGAGAGCCGGGGGTGACGCCGACCCGCAAGGGCGCTGCCGCCAGTGTGCCGGACAGCAGCAGGCTGCCGGCGCACAGAATCATCTGCAATGGGCGCAACAGGCGATTGCAAGCGGAGCGGCGCGCCTTCATGCGGTCACTCCTGCATGACGCCATTGCGCGGCAGGGTGGCTGTCCGGCAGTCGGTCGCCCCGGCCAAAGAGTTTCTGGCGCAGGGTGCCTTCGGCATAGGCGGTGCGGTAGCGGCCCCGGTTCTGCAATTCCGGCACGATCAGCTCGGCGAAATCTGCGTAAGTTTCGGGGACGACGATGCGCGTCAGATTGAAGCCGTCGATTTCGCCTTCGTCTATCCACTCCTCCAGTTGGTCCGCGACCTGTGACGGGTCGCCTACCACGGTGGTATAGCGGCTGCCCAGCTTGTGCTGCTCCAGCAATTGGCGACGGGTCCAGCCTTGCTGGCGTGCAGTCTGTGTTGCCGACTGAATGGCATTGGACGGGCCGTAGCTGATCGGATCATTCAGCCCGTATTGCGAGAAATCGATGCCGGTACTGGCCGAGAAGTGCGCCAGTCCGGCTTCCGGGTTGGCATGCTGCAGATATTCGGCGTACTTGTCGCGGGCCTCCTTTTCGGTATGGCCTGGGATGACGGCCAGCCCGACATAGATCTTGAGGTCGGACGGATCGCGGCCGGCGTCGGCAGCCGCCTGGCGCAGGTGGCGCGAGGCGGTGCGGGCGGCGGCGGGATTGGGCGCGCCGATGAAAATGCCTTCTGCATGCTGGCCGGCAAAGCGGATGCCGCGCTCGGAGGTGCCGGCCTGGAACAGGACCGGCGTGCGCTGCGGCGAGGGCTCGCTCATGTGAATGGCGTTGGCCCGGTAGTAGGGTCCTTCGTGCTGCACCGGATGTACCTTGTCGGGCCGGGCATAGACCCGGTTGATGCGGTCGGCGATGACGGCGTCGTCCTCCCAACTGCCTTCCCACAGTTTGTAGGACAGGGTCAGGAAGTCATCGGCGCGGTCGTAGCGCGCATCGTGCGCGGCCAGCCCGTCCTGCCCCAGCCCGCGTGCGCCGCTGTCTACATAGCCGGTGACGATGTTCCAGCCCAGCCGGCCACGGGTGGCCTGGTCCAGGGTCGACACGTTGCGGGCGAAGGTATAGGGGTGCTCGGCACCCACGGTGGCCGTCACGCCGAAGCCGATGTGCTCGGTGACGGCCGCCATGGCCGAGATCAGCAGCCAGGGGTTGTTGACCGGCAACTGGATGGACTCGCGCAGGGTCAGGTCGGTGCCGCCCTGGTAGACATCGTAGTAGCCGATGACATCGGCAATGAAAATGCCGTCGAACAGGCCCTTCTCGAGTACGCGGGCAATGTTCGTCCAGTATTCCAGCGTGTTGTAGCGTGTCGATTGATCGCGCGGATGCGTCCAGAGACCGTGGTGGATATGGCCGACGCAATTCATGTTGAATGCGTTGACGTGGATCTGCTTTTTCTGGCTCATGTCAGTCCTTGATCCAGGCCAGGCGGTAGAGCCTTGGGTCGTTGAGGTAGAACGCGTGGATGGTGTCGCGTACGGCATCGGAGTTCTGGTAGATATCCAGGAATTGCCGGATGCGAGGATCATCGGCGCGGTCAGTGCGGGCCACGAAATGGATGGCCCACGAGTCATCTTCGTAGCGGGTGTAGGACAGGCCCTGGGTGGCATCGAAGGCACCGGAGGCGATGATGAAATAGGGAAAGCCCTGGGCCAGGTCGACGTCGGGTGTGACCCGGACCAGTTGCGGGCCTTCGACCTCGACGAACTGCAACTGCTTCGGGTTGTCCTGGATATCCTTGAGTTCGGCCAGCAGCCCGGTGCCCGGTCGCAGCGTGACCAGTCCGGCATGCTGCAACAGGCGCAGCGCACGGCCGATGTTGACGGGATCGCTGGCAATCGCCACCTTGGCTCCCTGCGGCAGATCGTCCAGGCTCTTGTGCCGGAGCGAATACAGGCCCAGGTAGGACAGGATGCCCGGCTGCACGCTGGTCAGGCTGAATCCCTTGTCGCGGATGGCGTTGGCCAGGTAGTTGCTGTTCTGGTAATAATTCAGGTCGATGTCGCCGGCATCCAGCGCCACGTTGGGCGTGGCCCAGTCGGTGAATTCCACGACCTCGACGTCCAGCCCCTGCTTGCCGGCTTCCTGCGCAGCCACCTCGACCGAGTCGGCAAAGATGCCTGGCACGACGCCGATCTTCAGGGGCGCGGCCAGCGCGTTGCCGGCCAGCAGTGCGGTGGCACCGAAAAAGGTGACCAGCCAGGCACCCAGGCGTGTCATGGTGCGTCGGCGCTGTGTCCGGCCAGTGCGTGGCTGGTCCGGGGAGGGGCGGGCGGTCAAATCGTTTGTCCTGCTCATGATGCTCGGTTTCCTGGTGTGTTGCGGGGAGGCTTACAGCGCGCCGTGCCGGGGCGGATGACGGCCATTGAGGACGTAATTGCCGATGGCGTGGTATTTCCAGCGCACGGGATCGTGCAGTGTGTGGGTACGCGCATTGCGCCAGAAACGGTCCAGCCCCAGGCCGCCTACGGTGGCCGACGTGCCTGCCAGTTCGAACAGTTTGGTGCCCGCCAGCAGGCTGGCCTGGGTGCTGAGCGCCTTGGCCTCGGCGACGGCGACCGAAGCTGCCGCCACGGATGCGTCGGTGGGGTCGGCCTGCGCTGCATCGACAAAGCGTGCCGCCCGGGCGATCAGCGCATCGGCGGCACGCAGGCGCAGATGGACATGGCCGAGCTGGTGCAGCAGCAAGGGGTCCTGGGTGGCGTGGTCGACGCCGGCATCGACCCAGGGCCGGGTGTGTTCGCGCAGGTAGGGCAGGGTTGCCTTGAGGGCACCATGACCGATGCCCGCGTCCAGCGCAGCATGGATGATCTGCGCAAAGGGGCCGATGGTCGTGGGCCGGTCGAATGATGCCTTGAACGGCACGACCCATTCCGGTTCGACCCGGACCCGCTCGAACGCGACCGAGCCGCTGCCGGTGACGCGCTGTCCAAAACCATCCCAGTCGTCGGTGATGCTGACGCCGGGTGCGCTGCGGGGGATGAATATCAGATAGGTGACCTCAAGGCCGTTCTCGAGGGCCGTGGCCAGGGTGGGGATCCAGTGCGCGAAGATCGCGCCGGTGCAGTAGAACTTGCGGCCCTGCACGAACCAGCCGTCTGCCTCGCGGCTCAGGTGGGTACGGCGCTTGTAGTCGTTGTGACCTATTTCGGCGAGGGCGTTGCCAAAGCGTTCGCCGCGCAGCACGCGGTCGTAGAAGAATGTCTTCTGCGCATGGCTGGCACCGACACGCAGGACTTCCAGCGCATAGAAATGGTTCTGCGGGATATGGCCGAAGTTGCCGTCAGCCGCGGCAATGGTCGCGATGACCTGGGTCAGGGTGCCGCTCGAAGCACCGAGGCCGCCATACTCCTGCGGGACGGTAATGCCCCACAGGCCGCTGGCGCTGTAGCGTTCGATTTCCTGCCAGGGCAGGATGCGGTCGCGATCACGGGCGACGGCATCCGTTTCGAGCGTGGCGGCAAAGTCGCGTGCAGTCTCCAGGGCCTGCTCGGTGCTGGTCAGGCGGGCCGCCGGGGTGGCAGGTTCGGCGGCAGCAGTCACCGCGTCGGGAGGGGCGATCAGGGTATCGGTACTCATGGCGTTCAGTTCCATTGATGGCGGCGCGGGCGCACGCCATTGAGCAGGTAGTTGCCCAACAGGTGATACTTCCAGCGCACCGGATCGTGCAGGGTGTGCACGCGGGCGTTGCGCCAGTGGCGGTCGAGGTTGTGTGCGGCACGGGTGGCTGACGAGCCGGCCAGCTCGAACAGTTTTTCGCTGGTAGCCAGCGCGGCCTCGGTGGTCAGGATCTTGGCCTCGGCCACGGCAATGGAGGCCTGGGCGCTGGTGTCGTCGGTCACGGGCTGGCGTGACAGTGCATCGAGGGTGCGTGCTGCCGACAGCAGCACCTCATGGGCCGCATCGACTTCGATCTGCAGTTGGCCCGCTTCCTGGATGATGTAGGGATCCTGCACGGCCAGCTCCACGCCCGAGTCCACCCAGGGACGGGTACGGGTGCGGACATAGTCGAGCGCATCGCGCAATGCGCCTTGCGCGATGCCTGCGTCGATGGATGCCTGGATCAGTTGCGAGACCGGGCCGGACAGGGTCGGCGTATCGAGATGCAGGTACAGTGGAATGAAGTCTTCCTCGCCCACGGCCACATTGTCGAGCAGGACCGTGCCGCTGGCGGTGGTTTTCTGGCCGAAGGCATCCCAGTCGTCGATGACCCTGACGCCTGGGGCGTCGCGTCGTACCCAGACCTGCAATGGTCGGTTTTCCTCATCGGCGGCGCGGAATGGAATCCAGTGCGCATAGAGTGCCCCGGTCGAGTAAAAGCGCGTGCCGCTCACGCGCAGGCCATCGGCGGTACGCGTCAGCCGGGCGGTGGCGTCGGTCATCTTGCCGGCGCGGGCCTTGCGCTCCGGTCCGGCGTTGCCCAGGCGATGTCCGGCCAGGACATCGCCGAACCAGCGGCGTTTCTGTGCCTCGGTACCGGTGTCGCGCAGGTTCTGCAGGACGGCGAAATGGTTCTGCGGGATCTGACCCAACGACGGATCTGCTGCGCAGATCGTGGCGAAGACCGTTGCCAGGGTTTCGTAGGACACGCCGGTGCCGCCGTATTCGCGGGGGATGGTGATCGTGCCCAGGCCACTGGCGGTATAGCGGTCCAGCTCGTTCCAGGGCAGGCGACGCTCGCGGTCGCGTGTGGCGGCTTCCTGGCGAAATTCTTCGGCCAGTGCCTGTGCCACGGTGATGGCGTGCGCGTCATCGCGGATGCGGTCCGGTGTGCGCGGCGGCAGGGGCAGGCGTTCGGCCTGAGGGGTGTCCGGCGTGGTGCCGGCAGGAGAAACAGCAGACATGAGGATTCCTGTGAAATATGGACGGATCGACGGCAGGCCTGCTCAGCGGCTCCTGAGCCAGTGGACATAGCGGTCGCCGCTCAGTTGCACCGCGGTGACCAGGGCGATCAGGATGGCGATCACGATCAGCATGACTTCGGTATCGAAGCGCTGGTAGCCATAGCGGATAGCCAGGTCGCCCAGGCCACCCGCGCCCACGGCACCCGCCATGGCGGACGAACTGATCAGTGCGACCAGGGTGATGGTGAAACCGCCGATGATGCCGGGCAGTGCCTCGGGCAGCAGCACATGGCGCACGATGTGCCACTTGCGGCAGCCCATGGCCTGTGCGGCTTCGATCAGTCCGGGATCGACTTCGCGCAGGCTGACTTCGGCGATGCGCGCAAAGAAGGGGGTGGCACTGATCGCCAGCGGTACGATGGCAGCCCAGACACCGATGGTGGTGCCGGCCACGATGCGGGTGAACGGAATCAGTGCCACCAGCAGGACGATGAACGGCGTGGCGCGAAAGCCGTTGACCACGCTGCCCACCGCGCGGTTGATGCGGGGCGAGGCGAGAAACCCGCCGGGGGCGGTCACGATCAGCAGGACCGCCAGCGGAATGCCGGCCAGAAAAGCGATGCCGCCGGAGACGCCGACCATCATCAGGGTATCCAGGAAGGCATTCCAGTAGCGCTCAAAGGACAGGGACATAGCCGATTTCCTCGATGTGATGGGCGATGGCGGCTGCGCCGTGCGCCAGCGGGGCCAGTTCGGGCAAGGCGTGGCTGGCCGGCACTGCGACCAGCAGGCGGCCGTTGGCATGGCCCTGGATGCGATCGACGCCGCCATGGACCAGCCGCACGGGGGCGGCCAGTGCCTGGCTGATGCGGATGAAGTCGGGCTCCAGGCCGCCCGCCCCGGTGTAGGATAGTTGCAGGATGCGTTCGAAGCCGGACTGTGCCGCGCCTTCGGGGGGCGTCTGGCGCAGCACCCGGCGCAGATCGTCGGGCAGGTCGTGCTGCAGCGGTGCCAGCAGGGCCCGGGTGGCTTCGTGGCGGGGTTCGCCGAAAATCTTCCAGACCGGGCCGGTCTCGGCGATGCGCCCCTGCTCGAGTACCAGTACCTGGTCGGCGATCTCGCGGATGACGCTCATCTCGTGCGTGATCAGGATGATGGTGATGCCGAGCCGCCCGTTGATGTCGCGCAGCAATTGCAGAATGGAGTGCGTCGTTTCGGGGTCGAGTGCCGAGGTGGCCTCGTCGCACAGCAGGATCTCCGGGCCTGTGGCCAGGGCCCGCGCAATGCCGACGCGCTGCTTCTGGCCCCCTGACAGGCGAGTGGGATAGGTGTTGCGCTTGTCCTGCAGGCCCACCAGGTTCAGCAATTCGAGCACGCGTGGCTCGATCTCGGCGGCTGTGGCACCGGCGACCAGCAGCGGCAGCGCGATGTTTTCGTAGACGGTCTTGGCCGACAGCAGGTTGAAATGCTGGAAGATCATGCCGATGCGGCGGCGTAGCTGGACCAGTTCGCGTTCGCTGAGCTGGCTGATGTCGATGCCATCGACCAGCACGCGTCCCGAGGTGGGCGATTCCAGCCGGTTGATCGTGCGCAGCAGGCTGGACTTGCCGGCGCCGCTGCGACCGATGATGCCGAAAATGCTGCCCGATGGGATCGACAGGTCGATATCCTGCAGCGCATGGACCGGGCCGGCCGATGAGTGGTAGGTCTTGCCGATGCGTTCGAAAACGACCGAACCGGCAACGGTGGCGGCATCGAGCGCGGATGCACGGCTTGCCGACGTCGCATCGCCGTGCCGTTCAAGGCCGTGCTCGAGGGCGATGGCAGCACTCTGGCTGGTAGTCATGGGCAGGCTCCTTGCTCAGTGCTCAGCGCTGCCAGGGCAGCGTGTACAGGTTGGGATTGCCGTCGAAACGGTCGCTGATGACCTGGCGCACGGCGGGCGAGGACTGGAACAGCTCGACGAACTTGCGCAGCTTCGGTTCGTCGGCCCGGTCGCTGCGGGCGGCAAAGCCCATGGCATAGAAAGTGTCGTCGATGCCCGAGTAGATCAGCGCCTGGCCGGCCTGCTCCTTGCGCCCGGCGTTGACGAAATAGCTGGGCCAGACCACGGCCAGATCCACGTCCTGCAGTGAACGGATCAATTGCGGGCCTTCGATTTCGACGAATTTCAGTTGCTTCGGGTTGTCGATGACATCGTGTACCGAGGCACCGACCGCGTCGCCCTCGCGCAGCTTGATCAGTCCGGCCTTCTGCAACAGCAGCAGGCCACGGCCCTGGTTGACCGGGTCGTTGGCGACGGCAATGCGGGCACCGTCCGGGATGTCTTCCAGGCGCTTGATGCGGTCCGAGTACAGGCCGATGTTCTGCAGCAGCCCCAGGCCGATCAGTTCGAGCTTGTAGCCGCGTTCCTTGACCGCGTTTTCAAGGAAGGCCTGGTGCTGGAAAAAGTTCAGGTCGATGTCGCCGTTGTCCACGGCCTCGTTGGGCAATGTCCAGTCGGTGAATTCGATCAGTTGAATATCCAGGGCCTGTCCGCTGGCCTTGACCTCTTCAGCCAGGGCGGCGACGGCATCAGCGGTAGCACCGGGCGTGGAGCCGACCTTGACGACATCGGCCGCATGCGCCGTGGCGGCGGTTGCCAGTGTCAGGAGGCCCAGCCAGCGGGCCAGGGTAGTGAGATTCGGCATGGAAAACTCCGTGTCTTTCTGTGCGTGGCGATGATCAGGCGAGGGGCGCAGCAGCGCCGGCTTTACTTGCGCAGCCAGGCCAGGGTGTAGAGGCGGTTGTCGTTGGAGAAGGCGCGATGGATGTCGGCTTTCACGGCGTCCGAGTTCTGGTAGATCTCGATGAACTTCTTGATGTCGGGATTGTTGAGGCTGTTTTCGTTGGCGACGAAGCGGATGGCGAAGCGGGCGTCCTCGATGCCGGAGTAGGCCAGCCCGCTGGACGGATCAAAGGCCTTGGAGGCGACGATGAAGTGCGGATAGCCCTGCGCCACGTCGACGTCGCCGGTGATGCGCGCCAGTTGCGGGCCTTCGACCTCGACGAACGTCAGCTTTTTGGGGTTCTCGATGATGTCGTCCACCGTGCCGAGAAAACCGACGCCATCGCGCAGCTTGATCAAGCCGACCTTTTCGAGCAGCAGCAGGCCACGGCCCTGGTTGACGGGATCGTTGGCGATGGCGGCCTTGCCGCCTTCCGGCACCTGATCGACAGAGGTGTGCTTGAGCGAGTACAGACCGATATTGGCCAGGATGCCGGTGTCGATGCCGGTCAGCTTGAAGCCCTGCTTCTGGATGGCGTCCTGCAGGAACGGTTCGTGCTGGAAATAGTTCAGGTCGATGTCGCCGGCGTTGAGCGCGACGTTGGGTGTGGTCCAGTCGGTGAACTCGACGACTTCGATATCCAGGCCCTGGGCCTTGGCTTCCTGCGCGGCGACGGTGATCGAGTCGGCATAGGCACCGGGCACGACGCCGATCTTGATCGGGGCGGCATGGGTCTGGGGCAGGATGGACAGTGCCAGGGCGGCAGCCAGGGTTTGCAGCGATTTGATCATGGTGAATAGTCCGGTTGGGCCAATGTGAACAGACCAGAGGGTCAGGCAGACTATTTAATCCCTGATCAGGGGGGATCGAATGCATTGTTTTTTTATTTGTTTATTAGGAATCAGAAATCGGCTGTGTCGCTTGAGAAATAGGGAGTTTGTCTCTGTCAATATTATTTTCTTATTTTTATTTTTAATAAGCTGGCATGGCGTGCATGCTGAAATATGCGCAATCTGCGCATATTTCTACAGTGCTTCCAGAAAGGCGAGCAGGGCGGCTTTTTCGGCCTCATCCAGATGCAGTGGCTGCAGCCGGGTGGATCGGCGTGCGGCATGTCGATAGAGCGGATGGGCAGCCTCCTGGGCATTGCGTGCCCAGACCTCGCCGCCACCCCGGTCATACAGGTTGATGACACCCGCCAGGGTCGGGAACAAGCCATTGTGCATATAGGGCGGATGTTCGCCGACATGGCGCAGGCTGGCGGTACGAAAGGCTCCGGCATCTTCAGGCTGGCCGCTGACCCGGTAGCGGCCCAGATCCTCGGCCGGTTCGCCAAAGGCCGAGATGCGCAGGTTGTGGAAGCCTTCATCGGTCAGCAAGGGACCGGAGTGGCAATTGAGGCAACGGGCCTTGGTGCGGAACAGGTGCAATCCCAGAATGGCCTGGTCGGACAACTGGGCATGGTCGCCTGCCAGGAAGCGATCGAGGCGGCTGGGTTTCTCGATACCTGCCAGATAGGCCACCAGCGCATCCCCCAGCATGGCTGCCGTGACCGGGCCGGGGCCATACAGGGACTGGAAATCCTGCGCATGGCGTGGATCGCGGGCTAGGCGCTGCAGGACAACGGCCAGGTCGGTGTTGCCCATTTCATCCGGATCGGTCAGCGGTGCCAGCGTCTGTGCCACCAGCGAGTCACGCCGGCCATCCCAGCCCCAGTGCGTACGTCGGGCGACATGATAAAGGGAAGGCGGCTTGCGGCCGGCGGTGCTGCCCAGCGGGGCCTCGAAGCGTCGCGGGGGCGCGCTCCAGCCCTGCGCGGGCTGGTGGCAGGCTGCGCAGGATGGGTATCCAGGCGCAGCCAGCACGGTGTCCGAGAACAGGCGTTCTCCCAGCGCGGCCTGTGCCTGTCGGTGCGGGGTGGGCCTTGCGCGGGCAGGCAGGATGGCCAGCTCACGCAAGGGGACACCGGGATCCAGCCAGGCTGGCGGCCAATGCGTGGCAGGCTTCTCGTAGCGGGCTCGCAGGGTGGCACTGTCTGCGTCGGCCAGGCTGGATGCTGTGTGTCGTTGCGCAGGCGTGTTCTGGCATAGACCGACGATCAGCAGCAGCCCCGCGAGGGCTGTCAGGCAGCACAGGGTGCGGCGCATGGCAGGGACTGTGCCATTGTGGCTGTCGGGGTCAGTGGCAGTCTGTGCCGACCTGGTCGAGGTAGGCGTCAAAAGCGACATCGGTCGCCCATTGGCGGGTGCGATCCTGCCATGCTGCGGGGCGGTCCAGTGCCGCCAGGGCCTGCTGGAGCGCGGCTGCCATGGCGGGCGCTGCCGGCGAGACGGCCAGTGCCAGGCGCGTCGTGCCCTGGGGCGGCAGTGTGGCCGAAAATTTCTGCCAGTCCTTGCGGTCGAAGAGCGCCGCCAGTTGCGCCTGGGCGTGCAGCGAGGCGTCGCAGTCGCCGGAGCGGACCAGCGCCAGTGCCTGTCCGGGCGCGCGCAGCACGCGGATATGGGCATTCAGTGATTGTGCCAGTGCCAGGCTGCGCGGGTCGGCGGCCGATAGGCAGAGGGTGCGGCCAGCCAGATCCTGCCAGGTCCGGATATCGGTATCCGAACGCATGGCGACGCTCAGGCCCGATTCGAAGCGGGTGTCGAGCCACAACAGGCGCGTGTCGCGATGGTCGGCCTCCGGTCGGGACAGCACGGCATCGACCTGGGTACCCAGCAGGGCGGTGGCCTGGGTGTCGATGGGCAGCGGCACCAGTTCAAGCGGGCGCGCCAGCGTATTCGCCAGGGCCTGCGCCAGCAGGGCTTCGAAACCTTCTTCCGTATAACGCCGGGTGCCATCATCCAGTGGCATGGCCGAAGGCAGCAGGCCGATTCGCAGCGGGCGCATGGCGCGATCGGCACCGGATGGCAGGACGACGGCAGCCTGTGCATCGACGCCAGCCAACGCGCCACTGCGCCAGGCTGTGGCCAGGCACAAGACAACGACCACCAGCATAAGCAGGCACGCAATCCGGCGTATACGTCGTCCAATGCGGCTGGACTGTTTCGATACGGCAGGTCGGCTGCTCGAGTCCGTCGCTGGCAGGCGGAGATCAGCGCGCGAGTATTTTATGTCGGGCATTATTCTGGGTGATTAATATATATCCAGGGTCAGGGGTTCTATATATATTCTGTATTTTTATGCGGCCATGC
>NZ_JBEFDG010000040.1:0-59782 GCF_040137905.1 Corticimicrobacter sp. | reverse complement strand
TGAAACCGCGCAGCGACTCATCGCCCGACTGCCCCCAGCTCCTGTCCGAACCAGACTGCCACCGCCTCCACGCCGCTCCCTCCTTTCTGATACTATTCCCAGATAATTTTTCTGCAGCAGGTACCTGTTTTGTCTGGGCTGTTCTTTCTTGGCATGGATTCTTTTCTGAATCGTATATCCGCAAAACGCATCTTTCGGCTGCTTGGTGCCTGCATGGTTGCCGGCGTGCTGGCGGCATGTGCCTCGTCTTCGCCATCTTCCGGTGGCGGCGGGGTGGCCTCAGGGCCGGTGTCTGCCGGTCAGTATCGCGTCCAGAAGGGGGATACGCTTTACAGGATTGCACGCCGCCATGGCCGCAGTGTCGATGACCTGGTGCGCTGGAATCGCCTCTCGAACCGCCATCGCATCGAGGTTGGTCAGGTGTTGCGAGTCTCGCCGACCGGTTCTGCTGCCGGGGCCAGCACTTCAGCCGGACGCAGTGCGCCATCCGGTACAACTGCAGGGCGTACGCCATCGTCGTCGCCAAGCAGTCGTGGTACGGCTTCCGGTAGCAGTCGGCAGACGACAGCCCCGCTTGCCAACCTTCGCCTGGCCTGGCCGGCGGCCGGCCCGGTCACCAAGCGCTTTGGTGCCGGCAATGCCCGAGGCATTACCATTACCAATACCGACGGTACGCCGGTCTCTGCCGCTGCGGCGGGTACGGTAGCCTACGCAGGCAGCGGTCTGCTGGGATTCGGTAACCTGATCATTTTGCAGCACAGTGGCAATTACATGACGGTCTATGCACATAACCGCCGCCTGCTGGTCAAGGAGGGGCAGCGTGTTACCCAGGGGCAGCGGATTGCGGAAATGGGCAGCAGTGGTGCCAGTCAGGTTGGCCTGTATTTCGAGCTGCGACAGGATGGCAAGGCCATCGATCCGGCCAGGGCCTTACCAGCCCGATAGTGGCCAATAACAAGCTTGCCGCAGATTACCGGCCTGTAATGGCCGGATGGAGCGGCTGCGCTGATATATTTCCGGAGTCGGAACAAGAACGGGTGCCACAAGTGGCACCCGTTTTGCTTTTTAAGTCGCTTCCTGAATGTTTCAGGCAGCGCTGGGAATGACGTCTTCTGGCAGACAGGGCGTGAATTCGCCGGTTTCCGGGTTGCGAACCAGCAGCATGCCAGTGGCGACACCAAAATAGGCACCGTGCAGCGTCAGTTCTCCGCGTTCGACGCGATCCTTCACGACAGGGAAGGTCATCAGCGAATCCAGACTGTACTCGACGACAGCCAGCTCCAGGCGGCGCAGGTGACGTGTCATGTCACCGTCGGCGGGGGGGCCGACACGTTCGGCCACATGGGCAATCTGCGAAATCCACTTGCCGATGAAATCACCGGGTGAGAGCGGAACCGAGTTCTGCGCCAGGGCGCGGACACCGCCACATTGGGCGTGACCCAGTACCACGATGTGCTTGACCTTGAGCGCCTGGACGGCGAACTCAATGGCGGCGCTGGTGCCGTGGTAGCTTTCGCTGTCCTGTTCACAGGGCGGAACCAGATTGGCGACGTTGCGTGCGACGAACATTTCGCCCGGACCTGCGTCGAAGATCACCTCGGGCGAGACACGGGAGTCGCAACAGCCGATGATCATGATCTCAGGGCTCTGGCCGACCTCTGCCAGTGCCTCGTAGCGGGAACGTTCTTTGGGAAGACGGCCATCAAGAAAAGCGTGATAGCCATTGATCAGTCGATTAGGAAACATGGGGTGCCGTTGTGCTGAAGACCCCCATATTATGCCATCAAGGTCTGCCGGGCCGGGATTTACCCGTACCGGCAGCAGCGTTTTGTCAGCGTCGGCGGTTGCCGATCAGAGGGCGCCAGCGTGTCTCGGCGGCGGCCAGCCGTTGCGTGTAGTCGAGCAGTTGCGCAAGCATGCGACCATGTGCCTGGAGGCGATCCACGCCCTTTTCGGTCGTCTGCAGGTACAGATTGCCTTCGTTCTTGGGGTGCGTGTCGTTCTCGAATTGGGTCATCATGTGGGTCAGATCGCGGAACAGGCCATGTGGAATCATGATGGCTGGATCTTCGGGCACGATCGAGAAGACCGCCCAATCGGTATCGTGCCAGTATCCCCATCGATAGTAGGGGGCATTATGGTCTGTCAGGCGTGATGGACACCATGGATGACCATAGTGGGTCAGGATGTCACCGATGCGGGTCTGCTCGGCCACCCAGTGAATGGCAGGTGTGGGGCCCTGGGCCGGCAGGCGGGCGACCTGCCAGTAGCTGTCCATGTCGGGCAGGTAGATGCCAAAGCGGGGCCCGCCATCGAGATGCGTACGCTGGTACAGTGACTGTTCCGAGGCCAGCAGCCAGACTTCGCAACGGTCGGCGAAATGACAGATCAGGGCTTGACGATCCTGGGCCTGCAGAAAATCGGGCAGTGCAGCGGTATAGTCCTCCAGGCTCAGGCGCAGGGCTCCATTGCGCTTTTGCATGGACAGCCATTCGAAACCATCATGCGCTACCAGCGAGCGGTCACTGGCATTGAGGAACGGGCAGGTGGCCTCCCAGAGTGTGCCGTGCCGGTACCAGTCTTCCAGCGACAGCGCATCCTGCAGATAGGCATTGCCGTAGCTTGCCCAAAGGACACGGCGCCAGCGAGCAGGGGTGTCCGGCCTGAGGGCGGGATCATCCGACAGCGTACCGGCCTGAAGGCCCTGGAGTGCGGGCAGGCTGCTCGGAGGATAGGGGACTTGTTCTGGATCGATCCCCGAAGGTGACGGTGTGCTCAACAACTCGCCGAGTATGTTGTCGGCCTCTGGTGGGCGTGCCACGGCCAGGGGCGCATCGGGTTCGGCGGGGCTGTCATCACCCTCCTGCTGCGCAGGCACCAGCGCGGTATCGGGCTGACTGTGGAGACGGTACTGGATCAGCGCGAAGAGTGCGACCAGCAGCACGCCTGCCAATCCCCATGACGATGTTCCGAGGATCAGAAACCAACCCAGCGCCAGACTCAACCATGAAAGCAGTTTCAAAACGTGCACCTGTAAGTTTTATTGTCCGAGTGTATGTCAGGAAATCCAGGGTGTGTTGATCTCGATCCAGGATGGGACGGCATGCGCCGGTAATGGATGAGAGAACAGATAACCCTGTCCGATGTGATAGCCCAGTTCGGTCAGTTGCGCCAGATGACTCGAGGTTTCGATGCCTTCGGCAATGACTGGCAACTGCATGCTGTCGCCGATGTGGAGAATGGCCTGTGTCAGGGCATGCAGGGTGATATCGGTGTCCATGCCGTGCACATAGCTTTTGTCGAGCTTGATGGCGCAAACGGGCAGGCGACGCAGATAGCCGAGGCTTGAGTAGCCGGTGCCGAAATCATCCAGCGCCAGGCGGATGCCCAGGCGATGAATGGCATCCAGGGTGCGCAGTGTATCCGGGTGGTTGTCCAGAAGGACGTTTTCCGTGATCTCCAGGATGAGGTCTTGCGGCGAAAGGTTTTCATCCCACAGGATCTGCCCTATCTTGGTGGGAAGCTCCGCATCGTGCAGGCTGTTGGGCGACAGGTTCACGGAAATGGACGGGATGAGGGCACCGGCGCTGCGCCAGTGTTGCAACTGTTGGCAGGCCTCAGTGATCGACCAGATGCCAATGCGGTCGATCAGTCCGCAGTTTTCTGCGATCCGGATGAACAGTGTCGGCGGGACGTGGCCGAGCCTGGGATGATACCAGCGGGTCAGCGCCTCGAATCCGTGCAGCGAGCCATCCCTGAGGTCGATCTGCGGCTGGTAGTAAAGTCGCAACTGGGCGCTATCAAGGGCATCATGCAGCGCGGACTCCAGGGCAATATGCTCTTGCGTGGCTTCGTTGATGGCGTTGTCGAAGAAATTCCAGCGATTCCGTCCGGCTGTCTTGGCCTGGTCCAGCGCCATGCTGGCTCGGCTGATAAGCTGTTCTGTATCCTGTCCATCTTCCGGATATGTACTGATGCCGATACAGGCGGATGGGTGGATGGGGACATTGCCGATCAGCACCGGCTGGCTGAGCTGCTCCAGGATATTGCCGGCGATGTCGACGACATGCCGCATGTCGCGGAATGCCACGATGGCGATGAATTCGTCGGCAGAGAGCCTGCAGACGATGTCGGGCTCGACGATCTGCCCCTTGAGCCGATGTGCGGTGGTTTTCAGCAGCGTGTTGCCGGCAGCGGTGCCGAGGGAGTCATTGATGCGCTTGAAGCCGTCTATATCGATGAACATGAACGCCAGCTTGCTGCTGGCGCGTGAAGCTGCCGCCAGGGCCTGGCGTGACTGGGCTTGCAGGAATTGCCGGTTGGGCAGTCCGGTCAGGTCGTCGTAAAAGACCAGGCGCTGGATTTCGTCGCGCGAGGCCTCGCGCTCGAACAGCAGTGCGCAAAGTTGCAGGCACAGCGCGGTCAACTGCGCCTGCATGGCATCGTTTTTCTGTGGGTGGCGATAGTATTGCGTGAAAACGCCGACTACCCTGTCGTTGCCACCCTTGATCGGATGCGAGTAGCTGGCATGCAATCCCAGTGAAAGCGGCAGATGACGATGGTGTTCCCAGAGCGGGCTGGTGGCGATGTCATTGCTGACCACGGTTTGTCCGAGATAGGCTGCCGTACCGCTTGATCCGGCCATCGGGCCGATCTGCATGCCCTCGGTTTCATCATAGAAATGCTTGGGCATGCCGGGCGCTGCGAGGATGCGCAGGCGGTCTTCTGCGTCGACCTTGGCGATGGTGGCAACACAGTCCGGCTGCAGCGTCATTACCTCATGGCATAGCAGTGTGGCAATATCGTAGATCGGCTTGTCTTCGACCAGCGCGGCAAGTATCTTGCCATTGAATTGCTCATGGATCTTTGACATGCCGATGTCGGTCAGCATCATGGCAAGGCAGGTATTGTCCTGGTGATCTGGCAGGCAGGGCATGATCTGGCAGGCGCACCATAGTGGTCGCCCCTGGGCATGGCGCAAGGGCAGATCGATGCGCACCGGCACCGCTTTCGACAGACAGTGACGTGCCTGGTTGTGCCAGATCTGCAGATCCTCCGATGACAGCAGCATGTCGAGCGATTGGCCGTCCAGGTTGGCTGGTGCATGCCCCAGCAGTTGGGCCACACCTGGGGTGGCATGCCGGATGAACCCATTGCCGTCAATGATGAGGAGGGCACACAGGCTGCCGGTCAGTGTGCTGACCAGAATGTTCCTGATGTGTGGCTCGCTCTCGGCGAGCTGAGGTAAAGGGGGAGTATGGCGAGAACCCATGGCAGGTGCCTGGCTCCTGAAAAGACAAAAGACCACTTCGCAGTATTCCCCAACTTTCTGTCAGGGTATTGTGAAAACAACCTGCTGGTTTGGCCCTAGTTCAACATTTGGAATTATGTGTGACAAACAGGGCGGTAGCCTGACAACTGAAAGCTAAATGAAATTTACGCAGATCGATGTTGTGCCATAATCGGGAAACCTTACATTATCCTTAAAGCAACCACAGACAGCATTTATCCATCATGATTGAATTCCTGCAGACCCTGAGTTGGGCAGCTGTATTCCAGATTATTGCCATCGATATCCTGCTGGGGGGCGACAATGCCGTCGTTATTGCCCTGGCGTGTCGCAACCTGCCGCCAGAGCAGCGTCTCAAGGGTGTGTTGTGGGGAACTGCAGGCGCGATTATTTTGCGTGTGATCCTGATTGCCTTTGCGTTGACGCTGCTGACCATTCCTTATCTCAAGATCGTGGGGGGAGCCCTGTTGCTGTGGATCGGCGTCAAGCTGCTGATGCCCGAGGATGAGGGACATGCCAATGTGCAGGGCGGCGCTTCGATCTGGGCTGCGATCAAGACGATCATCGTGGCCGACTTCGTCATGAGTCTCGACAATGTCATCGCGATTGCCGGTGCGGCCCAGGGAGCCCATCCTGATCATCAGGTGGGGTTGGTGATTTTTGGCTTGGTAGTCAGCGTGCCGATCATCATCTGGGGCAGCACGATTGTGCTCAAGCTGATTGACCGCTATCCCCTGGTCATCACGCTGGGCGCTGCGCTGCTGGGCTGGATTGCCGGCGGCATGATCGTGGGTGACGTCGTGGCTGTACGCCATTTCGGGGAACCCGGCACGGCGACTTCGCTGATTGCGCAGGTGGTGGGTGCCCTGTTCGTGGTGGGCCTGGGTCGGGTGCTGGCCGAGCGCCGCCGCAGCAGCAAGTAAACGACTGGGGCTGACACCTTCTGCGGAAGGTGTCACCGCAAACCGCCGGATGTGTTTACACATGCCGGCGGTTTTTCATTGCCGGCACAATGTGATTCAGCGCGCGCTGGGGTAGACCGTATTCCAGTCGTCGCGGATGCTGATGCGTGTCCAGTCACGCTCGGCTGCGCGTGCATGGCTGCGGTCGGCTCCCCGGGCGTAGTCATATTCACGCTGTGCGTCGTCGTGATCCACCAGCAACACCAGGGAGGGGCCGCTGCGGTCGGCCACATAGGTCATCATGGCCAGGTCGCCATCCGAATTGCCGGCGGCCAGGATGGGACGCATGCCCAGGGCAACCTCGATGCCGACAGGCTTGTCTTCGTTGTAGTTATAGAAATCCAGTGTGGGTTCGCGCATGACGACCGAACCGCCTTCCTGCTCCTGGTAGGTCATTTTCCAGCGGGTGGCAAGCACTTCATAGGGCTGGATGCCATAGACGGGAGCCAGTGCGCGGGTGAATTCATCGAATCCACCCGTGCTGATGTAGGTGCGAAAGCCATGACCACGCAGCAGGTCGAGCAGCTCCAGCATGGGCTGGTAAACCATGTCCCGGTAGAGCATGCCGGTTTCCGGATGCCGGGCGGTGGCCAGCCAGTCGCGGGCAATCGCGCGGAAGCTTTCCTGGTCCAGGCCGGTTTCCGCCAGCGCGGCCAGTCGGATCACTTCCTTGCCGCCCAGCTTGGGCGGATCAGCCGGATCGTTGGCGATGACCGAGGCCAGCAGGGGGTCGGCCATCCATTCGGGATGCTCCGGTGCCAGCGCGCGTACGCGGTCTATGTAGAACTGTACCGAGAACCAATGCGGCTTTTCCGCCCAAAGTGTGCCGTCGTTGTCGAAGACCGCCAGTCGCTCGGCAGGAGGCACATAGTCAGGGTGGCCGGGTGTGGTGACATGCTCGATGAATGCCAGGATTTCCTGCCGGGCTGCGCGATCCTGCCAGGAGGGAAGCGCCTGCGTGGTGGCTTGTGTGGCGCAGGTTGCCGAAACGGCAGAGCGGGCCGGGCTGTCTGCGGGAGGCAGGGTGCAGCCGGCCAGGGCAAGGGTGGCGGCGATCAGGCCGACGCGCAGGCGAAGGGAGAAGGAAGGGGACATGGGATAGGCAACCGTAGCGAACGAGGATGACAGCAGTCGCGCTGTGTGCCCAGATTCTAACCGCCGATGCCGCCTTGGCGGGGACCGCGATATCCAGTCAGCCCGGAGATGCGCATTTTTTGCGCAGTGCGTGTGATGGCCGCATGGTTGCGAGGGTGGAGGGATATACCCATCGCTTGCCCCCAGGGTTGTCCACAGGTGATGGGGACAACCCTGGCAAGGGCAGCCCACGACAGCCAGAGGCTCGTGGGGGGGCTGCATCGATCAGTAGTGGATGACCGTGCGGATCGATTTGCCTTCGTGCATCAGGTCGAAGGCTTCATTGATCTGTTCCAGCGGCATCGTGTGGGTGATGAAGGGATCAAGGTCGATTTCTCCCTTCATGGATTGCTCGACCATGCCTGGCAACTGCGTACGGCCCTTCACCCCGCCGAAGGCCGAGCCGCGCCAGACGCGGCCGGTGACCAGCTGGAACGGGCGGGTCCGGATTTCCTGCCCGGCACCGGCCACGCCGATGATGACGCTTTCGCCCCAGCCCTTGTGGCAGCACTCGAGCGCGGCTCGCATGACGTCCACATTGCCGATGCACTCGAAGCTGAAATCGACGCCGCCGTCGGTCATCTCGACGATGACTTCCTGGATGGGCCGCTCATGATCCTTGGGATTGATGCAGTCGGTGGCCCCCATGGCCTGCGCAAGGATGAACTTGTTGGGGTTGGTGTCGATGGCGATGATGCGGCCTGCCTTGGCCTGTACTGCGCCCTGGATCGCGGCCAGCCCGATGCCGCCCAGGCCGAAGATGGCGACGGTATCGCCTTCCTGTACCTTGGCGGTGTTGTGGACGGCACCGATGCCGGTGGTCACGCCGCAGCCCAGCAGGCAGACTTTTTCCAGCGGAGCCTCGGGATTGATGACTGCCAGCGAGATTTCGGGCACGACCGTGTATTCGCTGAAAGTCGAGCAACCCATGTAGTGGTAGATGGGTTCGCCGTTGTAGGAGAAGCGCGTGGTGCCATCGGGCATCAGGCCCTTGCCCTGGGTCGCGCGTACGGCCTGGCAGAGGTTGGTCTTGCCGGACAGGCAGAATTTGCAGGCACGACACTCTGCGGTATAGAGCGGGATGACATGATCGCCGGGCTTCAGGCTGGTGACGCCTTCGCCGACCTCGACCACGATGCCGCCGCCCTCATGGCCGAGCACCGCCGGAAAAATGCCTTCCGGATCGTCTCCCGACAGGGTGAAGGCATCAGTGTGGCAGACGCCGGTGTGCGTGATGCGGACCAGGACTTCACCTTTTTGAGGGGGGGCGACATCGATCTCGACGATTTCGAGGGGCTTGCCTGGGCCGAAGGCCACTGCTGCACGTGATTTCATGGTGGAACTCCTTGTTGGTATGGAATGGCGCGGCGAGGCCGGCGCGTGCGAGAAGGACACAGAGAACGGGATGCTGCCTACTTGAGATAGGAGCGGACCAGACTGTTGAGCTCTTCGATCTGGCGGCTGCGTTCGGGGGAGGTGTCGGGCGTCTGGCCGAAGGTTTCGCGGATATGGGCTTCCATGACCTCCGACATCAGGCCGTTGACGGCACCGCGGATGGCCGCGATCTGCTGCAGGACGGCAGCACATCTCTGGTCCGCATCGAGCGCGCGCAGCAATGCTTCGGTCTGTCCGCGAATGCGCTTGACGCGTGCGGTGACGCGTTTTTTCTCATGAACGGTATAAGGCATGTCCAGCACTCTCTATATACTGGGGGGTAGTATATTTATATTGTCTGGCCATGGCAAGTCGAGTGGCAGGAAATACAGCGCAGCGTGTTTGATCACTGTCAAGGCAGGGCCGGCATGGCGGGCGTACCCTGACATTGCCAGCTGGTTCTAGTAGAAGTGTTCAACCAAGAGGAATAATCATGATTCGAGAAGTTGAAGGCGATATTCTGCTGACCCAGGCCCAGGTGATTGCCCACGGCATCGCGCCACAGGATCCGTTCGACAGCGGCCTTGCGCTGGCGCTGCGCGAGCGCTGGCCGTCGCTGGTCAAGGATTACCGGCATGCCGTGCGTGCCCATTCCGTCGAACCGGGCGACATCTGGCCCTGGGCCGGTGTGAACGAGGATGGTTCGGTGCGTCGCATCGTCAACCTGGTGACCCAGGACAGCCTGGGTGATGGCCGTACGGCTCGGCCCGGCAAGGCAACCCTCGAGAATGTGGGGCATGCCTTGCGCCATCTGGCCAGGCATCTGCGCGACGAGCACGTCACCAGCGTGGCATTGCCCCGGCTGGCAACCGGCGTGGGCGGGCTGGCGTGGCATGATGTCAAGCCGTTGCTGGAAAAGTACCTGGGCGAACTGGATATCCCCGTGATCGTCTACGAGGTCTATCGTTCCGGCGTGCAGGCCGACGAGGCGATCTGACAGATCGCCTCTCAGGCGGTCAGTCTTCCGGCGGGCGCAGGGGTGCCACCGTGGCCCCTGCGATGCCGTGTTCGTCGAGGCGAGCCTGGATGAAGCCGCTCTGCTTGAGATATTCGGTATAGGCCGCCAGGAATCGGGCGGCATCCGCGCCGACCTCTTCGGAAATGCCGAGTACCTGTTGCAGGACCATGAAGCAGCCATCGAGCTGGCGCAGCCGGTCTTTGTGGGGGGAATCATTCCAGGACGTCTGGCGGATGCCGACGACCGCATCGGCACCGCTGTCGAGCATGCGGGCGATGGCATCGAGCGAGGTGCTTGCGCGTACCAGCTGTGCATATTCCAGTGACTTGCCCAGGAATTGCTCGTAGGCGCTGCCCTGGCTGACCACCACCTTGTGATGGGCCTGGTCCACGTCTTCATTGCTGCGGATGGGGGACTCCTGCCTGACCAGATAGCAGCCTTCGATCAGCAGATAGGGCGCGCTGGTGGCGATGGGCTGGTCCTGACAACTGTCGAGGGTGAAGAAACCGAGATCCGCTTCAAGGCTGCCGACGGCCTCGACGGCCTGGCGTGCATTGTCCACCACCATCAGGCGGGCTTCCACGCCCAGGCGCTGGGCCAGATCCTGGGCAATATCGATGGAGACACCTGCGACCTGCTGTTCCGGGCCTGGCCGCACGCGTGCCAGTGCAGGATTGCCCAGGTTGATGACGGTGCGCAGTACGCCGGTGGGGGCGAGGCTGGCAACCAGTGTGGGGTCGATGGTGAGGATCGCACTCATGGTGATGTCTCCTGAAAATCACTGGCGATGACTGCTGGGTCGATCGATAACTCTGGATCGATCGGCTGCTAGTGTATCAGCACAATGGTGTTTCCCAGTACGACCAAAGTCGCGCTGTCCATGCCGCTGGCAGGGCTTTATATTGGCTGCCAGAAACCGCGTGTAGCGGTGTCGATATACGCAGGGCCATAACCTGCGATACCCCATAAACGACTGGAGGCATCAACATGAGCGACAAAGATGTTGTCACTGCCGTTCTCAAGCATCCCAAGTATCAGGAATTGCTGAGGCGGCGCAACCGGATGAGCATGCAGTTCTTCATTGCGACTCTGGTCATTTACGCAGGGTTCATCCTGACCCTGGCCTTCGATCCCGAACTGTTCGGCAGTCCCCTTGGGCCGGGCTGGACGATGAGTATCGGCGTGCTTGCGGGCGTGCTGGTCTGCGTGAGCGCTGTGGTGCTGGTGGCGGTCTATATCTACTTTTCCAACAAGATATTCGACCCCCTCATCAAGGACATCGTGAAGGACGTATCATGAAAAAAATATTTGCTGCTTCCTGGCTGTTCTTCGCCATGACGGGGCTGGCACAGGCCGCTGCGCCTGGGCAGGTCAGCACGTCCGCCATTGTCATGTTCCTGGTCTTCATCGCCGGCACGATGGGCATCACATGGTGGGCTGCCCGCCGCACGGTGACGACATCCGATTTCTATACCGCAGGTGGCGGTCTCACCGGTTTCCAGAATGGCCTGGCCATTGCGGGTGACTATCTGTCGGCGGCGTCCTTCCTCGGGATTGCCGGGCTGGTCTATGTGAGCGGTTTCGATGGCATGATCTATGCCATCGGCTTCCTGTTTGGCTGGCCGGTGGTGATGTTCCTGATCGCCGAGCGCCTGCGCAATCTGGGTCGCTACAACTTTGCCGACGTGACTTCGTTCCGTCTGGGCCAGACGCCGATGCGCGTGCTGGCAGCAAGTGCTTCGCTGCTGATCATTGCGTTGTACCTGATTGCGCAGATGGTAGGGGCGGGCAAGCTGATCGTGCTGCTGTTCGGCCTCAACTACAAGCTGGCCGTGCTGATCGTCGGCGCGCTGATGATGATCTACGTAGCCTTTGGTGGCATGACGGCCACCACCTGGGTGCAGATCATCAAGGCCGTGCTGATGCTGTTCGGTGCGACGCTGATGGCCGTGCTGGTACTGGCGATCTTCAATTACAACCCCAATACCATGCTGGCAGAAGCCGTCAAGGTGCATCCCAACCATCTTGCATTGATGGCGCCGGGCGCATCGGTCAGCAGCAATCCGCTCAATGCGCTGTCACTGGGGATAGCCCTGGCGTTCGGTACGGCAGGCCTGCCGCATATCCTGATGCGATTCTTTACGGTGTCCAATGCCCAGGAAGCGCGCAAGTCTGTGATCTATGCCACCAGCTTCATCGGCTACTTCTATATCCTGACTTTCATCATCGGTTTTGGTGCCATTGCCCTGCTGGTTCGTCATCCCGAGTATTTCGTGACGGGACCGGATGGCAAGTTCAATATGCTCACCAACCTGATCGGTGGTACCAACATGGTGGCCGTGCACCTGGCCAATGCCGTTGGTGGCAACCTGCTGCTGGGCTTTCTGGCTGCGGTGACGTTCGCTACGATCGTGGCGGTGGTGGCTGGTCTGGCGCTGGCCGGTGCAGCCGCAATCTCCCACGACCTGTATGCCAACGTGTTTGCCAAGGGCCGTGCGACCGAGCAGCAGCAGATGCGCATCTCCCGCCTTTCGACGGTGGCGCTGGGCGTACTGTCCATCCTGTTGGGGATCGTGTTCGAGAACCAGAATGTGGCCTTCATGGTGGGCCTGGCCTTCGCGATTGCGGCCAGCTCCAACTTCCCGGTCCTGGTGATGTCGATCTCGTGGCGCGGCTGCACGACCCGTGGGGCAACCATCGGCGGCTTTATCGGTCTGGCCACGGCCACGATCTGGGTGGTGCTGAGCAAGACGGTCTGGGTCGACGTACTGGGCAATGCCGAAGCCATCGTGCCGTTCCCGAATCCGGGTATCCTGTCGATTCCGCTGGCGTTCCTGTCGATCTGGCTGTTCTCCAAGCTTGATAACAGCGAGCAGGCCCGCAAGGAAAGCGAAGCCTTCGATGCACTGACAGTGCGCAGCCAGACCGGGATCGGTTCTACGTCGGCCGTTTCCCACTAAACTGATCTGTCGATGACCATGCCTGGACCCTCCGGGGTCCAGGCCTGATTTCTGAAAGAGGTAATGCCATGACCGAAGTTCTCGACCGCTATCCCGCTCCTGCCGGATTTGCTGGCCCCAATACGATCACCGAAGCCGAGTACAACCGACTGTACAAAGAGTCGATCGATGATCCTGATGCGTTCTGGGGCAAGGTCGCCAAGCGCCTGCAATGGTATAAGGAACCGACCAGGATCCGCGATGTCGACCTTAATCCCGACCACTTCAAGATCAAGTGGTACGAAGACGGCGAGCTGAACGTCAGTGTCAACTGCGTGGATCGCCATCTCGAAAAGCGGGCCGACAAGACCGCCATCATCTGGGAACCGGACGATCCCAACGCACCAGCGCAACGCATCACCTACCGTGAACTGTATACCCGCGTCTGCAAGCTGGCCAATGCGCTGCGCAAGCTGGGCGTGGGCAAGGGTGATCGGGTCACGGTCTATCTGCCGATGGTGGTCGATGCTGCCGTGGCGCTGCTGGCCTGCGCCCGTATCGGTGCGATCCACAACGTGGTGTTCGGTGGTTTTTCGCCGACATCGCTGGCCGACCGGGTGCGCGACTGTGACGCCAAGGTAGTGATCACGGCCGATGAAGGCCTGCGTGCCGGCCGTCGCGTGGCGCTCAAGGCCAACGTCGATGCTGCGCTGCAACTGCCGGACGTGACCAGTGTCGAGGCGGTTGTGGTACTGCGTCATACCGGTGGCGAGATCGAGATGCAGACGGGTCGCGATCACTGGTGGCACGAAGTGACGGCCAATGAGCCGGGTGATTGCGAGCCCGAGCGCATGAATGCCGAAGATCCGCTCTTCATTCTCTACACCTCGGGCAGTACCGGCAAGCCCAAGGGCGTGTTGCATACGTCGGGGGGCTACCTGACCTATGCCAGCTATACCCATGAGTGCGTGTTCGACCTGCGCGAAGACGACGTGTACTGGTGCACGGCCGATATCGGCTGGGTCACCGGCCACAGCTATATCGTCTACGGCCCGCTGGCCAATGGTGCCACCACGGTCATTTTCGAGGGCGTGCCCAGCTATCCCGATTCGTCGCGCTTCTGGACCACCATCGACAAGCATCAGGTCTCGATTTTCTATACGGCACCCACGGCGATCCGTGCGTTGATGCGCGATGGCGAGGCACCGGTCAAGAAAGCCTCGCGCAAGTCGCTGCGACTGCTGGGCACGGTGGGCGAGCCGATCAATCCCGAAGCCTGGCGCTGGTACTACGATGTGGTGGGCGACGGCCGCTGCCCGATCGTCGATACCTGGTGGCAGACTGAAACCGGCGGTTGCCTGATGGTGCCGCTGCCGGGTGCCACGGCGGCCAAGCCGGGGGCGGCCATGAAGCCGTTCTTTGGTGTCGAGCCGGCACTGGTTGATGCCAACGGAGAGTTTATCCAGGGGGCCGGCGAGGGGAATCTGGTGCTGATGGGATCGTGGCCCGGCCAGATGCGGACGGTGTACGGTGATCACCAGCGGTTCATCGATACGTACTTCAGGGCCTATCCGGGCATGTACTTCACGGGAGATGGCTGCCGCCGCGACGCCGATGGCGACTACTGGATCACCGGGCGTGTCGATGACGTGATCAACGTCAGCGGCCACCGGATCGGTACGGCTGAACTGGAAAGCGCATTGGTGCTGCACGCCAAGGTCGCCGAGGCCGCTGCGGTCGGTTTCAACCATGACGTCAAGGGCCAGGGTATCTATGTGTACGTGACGCTCAAGGCCGGCGAGGTCCCGAGCGAGGAGCTGCGCAAGGAGCTGGTGGCCCATGTGCGCCAGAATATCGGCCCCATCGCCACGCCGGACTACCTGCAGTGGGCACCTGCATTGCCCAAGACGCGTTCGGGTAAAATCATGCGGCGCATCCTGCGCAAGATTGCCGAAAACGCGCCTGAGCAATTGGGTGACATCAGCACGCTGGCCGATCCGTCGGTCGTCGAGTCGCTGGTCCAGGAGCGTTTCATCCGCTGATGACCGCATGACAGAACTGCTGATTGCCGACGACCATCCCCTGTTTCGCGAAGCGTTGCGCGGGGTGGTCGCGCGGGCATTGCCAGGGACTGCCATCCATGAAGCCGACCAGCTCGCACGCCTGTACGAACTGGTCGAGGAATATCCCGATGCCGACCTGCTGCTGCTGGATCTCGATATGCCGGGAGCCAGTGGTTTCAGCGCACTCATTCACCTGCGGGCACTGCATCCGCAACTGCCTGTCATCATTGTCTCGGCACATGAAGACCCGCTGCTGATGCGACGGGCGCTCGACCATGGTGCCATGGGATTCATCCCGAAGTCCGCCGATGCCACCATTCTCGGGCAGGCCCTGCAGCAGGTGCTCGATGGCGGTACCTGGGTTCCAGAAGTGGCCTATTCCGTCCAGGGAGCCAGTGATGAGGAGCAACTCGTGGCCGCCCGTGTGCGTGAGCTGACACCACAGCAGTTTCGTGTGCTGCAGATGGTCGGAGCCGGACAGCTCAACAAGCAGATTGCCTATGATCTTGGCGTATCCGAAGCCACGGTCAAGGCGCACATGACCGCGATCATGCGCAAGCTGGGCGCGTCCAACCGTACCCAGGCAGTGCTGGTTGCCGGCAAGCTGGGCCTGAACCTGCCGAATCGGCCGATCCAGGACTGAGCCTGCTTTTTTTGTCACCGGGCCGCCCCAAGACAAAAAGCGCCCCTTTGGGGGCAGCGCCGGCGCGCAGTGACAAGCATGAGGGTATTTTTTGGCTGTCCTTGATCTACTAGGTTTATTTACCTGTGCCGGGTGAGAAAGCCAAGGCGGACAGGCTGGATCATGGCTGTTCGATATCTATGCGGTAGCAATCGGGGCTGGACCACGAGATGACTTTATAGCTTCCGCAGTAAAGTCCCTGTTCCCTGTACAGCGCCATGACTTCGGAGGGGTACCACCCATATCCGAAGAGAAACAGAGCATCCATCTTGGCCAGCGTTGCCAGGATCTGGATCTTTTCAGCCTGATCGTGCGTGATCCTGACCATGCAATCGTTTTCGGCCCTGAACCCAAGGTGCTTCATTTCTGACAACAGACACTGGCCTTCGACCCTGATCCTGATTTTCTCTGCGGCAATGTCCTGCACGATGATGGTGTCTGGAGGTGTGGCGTTCATGCATCTATGCTTGTAGACGGCAGGTTTCGGCGCCGGCTGGCCTGCGCAGAGAGAAACGCCCGCAGCGAGGCCGGCTTGACCGGTTTGGTCAGTACCCGATAGCCTCGCGTGCGAGCGGCCTGCTTGACTTCGGCGCTGCCATCGGCCGTCAGGAGTGCTCCTTCTATGCCCGGACAACGCGCCGTGAGTGCGTCGAGGCTGTCGAGACCGTCAAGACGATCATGCAGGTGATAGTCCACCAGCAGCACATCGGGGCATTCCTGCATCAGTTCCAGCGCTTCGTCGATCGTGGTGGCGCAGATCGGTTCGATCTGCCATCGGCCAAGCAAGGCCCGCATGCCGGCCAGGATGTCGGGATCATTGTCCAGGCAAAGCACGCGCAGGCCATGCAGCGAGGCATCGACCGGCAGCACCGGGCGCTGGGTGTCGGCTGCCTGTATCACAGGAGGAGCAGCCACGGCAGGCACCGAGATAGAGAACATGCTGCCTTTGCCGACGACAGAGCGCGCGCCCAGCGCATGGTCAAGCAGCAGTGAAATGCGCTGGCAGATCGACAGGCCCAGGCCGAGGCCGCGGCCATCCCAGTCGAAAGGCTGTTCGAAACGATGGAACTCTTCGTAGATCTGCCGCAGGTGGTGCGCGGGAATGCCTGGACCGGTATCCCAGACCTGCAGGATGATCTGGTCGCCGCGTCGTCGTGCCGACAGGATGATCCTGCCTGTGCGTGTGTAGCGCAGGGCGTTGGCCAGGAAGTTCTGCAGTACCCGGCGCAACAGGCGCCGGTCACTGCGCACGAAGGTGGGGCGGGCATGGATGCGTATTCGCAGGCCGCGTCCGGTTGCCATCGGTACATACTGGTCGGCCAGTTGGCGCAGCATGGCGCTGACATCGAATTCGGACAGCTCCGGGCGCAATGCGCCCGCATCCAGGCGCGATACATCGAGCAGGCCGTCGAGCAGTTCTTCGGCGGCGCGCAGCGAGGTATCGACCCGTTCCGCCAGATGCCGGAGTTCCTCTGCCTCCTGGCTTTCCCGCATGGCCGAGGCGAAGAGCCGTGCGGCATTGATGGGTTGCAGCACATCGTGGCTGACGGCAGTCAGAAAGCGCGAGCGTGATTCGTGTGCCTGTTCGGCTTCGCGGGTGCGTTCGGCGACCCGCTGCTCCAGGGTTTCATTGATATCGCGCAGTTCACGCTCGACTCGCTTGTAGTCGGTGACATCGCTGTAGCTGGTGACGTAGCCGCCACCAGGCAGCGGGCGCCCGCGCAGTTCGATGACCTGGCCGGACTTGAGGGTGCGCTGGTAGATGTGGGGAGAGCCCGCCTGCATGAAGGCGATGCGCTTGCTGACCTCCTGCTCCATGTCGAGATCTGGGCGACCATCGCCGATCTTGCCGCTGGCGACGTTGTAGCGGATCAGGTCGGCTACCGAGCGGCCTACATAGAGCATGCCGGCCGGATAGTTGAACAGTTGCTGGTAGCGCTGGTTCCAGGCCATCAGGCGCATTTCGCTGTCGACCACGCTGACGCCCTGGTCGATATTCTCCAGCGTGGCCAGCAGGATGTCGCGGTTAAAACGCAGTTCCTGGCCGGCTTCGTCGAGCACGGCCACGACGGCGGCAATTTCCATGCCGGAACCCTGCAGGGCACTGGTCATGACCAGCCGTGCCGATGCCGCGCCCACGGCAGCGGCCAGCAGCAATTCGGTGAAGTGTACCCAGGCACGATCGGCGCGCTGATTGGGATCGAGCGGCTGATTGAAGACCTTGGCCTGGCGCTTGAAGGCGCGCAGGGCAGTCTTTTCGCCGACGATGCGTGCAGCCAGCGTCTGCAGGTCATGCACGCGCAGGGTGCCGTGCCACTGGCGCGATGTATGGGCGCGGCGGTCGGCATAGGGATCCAGGAATGGCTCTGCGCGCAGGCGCTCGGCCAGGCTGGGGCCCCAGCGTGCCGAAACCAGCAGCATGACGATGCTGTTGAGCAACAGCGACCAGAAGGTACCATGCGTGAGTGGATCCCAGCCATCGAGGCCGAATAACTGGTGGGGGCGCAGCCAGCCGATACCGAACGGGCCGTGAACCATCCAGCCGGGATCGAGCCAGCCGGCCTGGGTCAGGCTGGGCAGCAGCAGGGTGTAGGCCCAGGTGCCAAAACCGATCAGCAGGCCGGCCTCCACACCCTTGCGGCTGGCACCGTGCCAGTAGAGACCGCCGATCAGCCCGGGACCGAACTGGGCCACGGCGGCAAAGGACATCAGGCCGAACGAGGCCAGCGACGAATCGCCGCTGCCGGCGCTGGCACGGTAATAGCCATAGGCCACGGCCGCCAGGCCGAGAATGGACAGGCGCCGTACCCACAGCACGACCGAGGCCACGCTGCCCTGATGGGCCTGGGCCCATTTGCGGCGCAGCAGCATCGGCATGATGAGGTCGTTGCTGACCATGGTGGCCAGCGCCACGCTGACCATGATCACCATGCCGGTGGCTGCGGAAAAGCCGCCGATGTAGGCGATCAGCGCCAGCCAGGTCTCGCGCTGCGACAGCGGCAGCGCCAGCACGAAGCTGTCGGGGGCAACGACGCCGTGCGCACCGAACAGGGCGACGCCCGCGCTGGCAATCGGCAGGACCATCAGGCTGATGATGACCAGGTAGGCACCGAACAGCCAGCGGGCACGGCGGATGTCGCTGACATTGCCGCATTCGACAATGGCGACGTGGAACTGGCGGGGCAGGCAGATAATGGCGGCAAACGCCAGCAGGGTCTGGCCGACAAAACCAACCGGCGGCGTGGATTCGATCAGCGCACGGCTGGCAGAGACCAGGTCCAGCTCATGGCCGGAGAACCAGTGCATGGCGAACAGGCCGACCGCGACCAGCGCCAGCAGCTTGACCAGTGATTCGAAGGCGACGGCCAGCATCAGGCCGGGCCGGTGTTCGGTGGCATCGACCTGCCGGGTGCCGAACAGTATGGAAAAGAGCGCCATCAGCGCTGCCACGTAGAGCGCTGGATCACCGAACGTGGTGGACAGCATTTCGACGCCGCCCAGTACCCCCAGACTGATGGCGACGGCCTTGTATTGCAATGCCAGGTAGGGGATGGCGGCGATGATGGCGATCACTGCCACGATGGCCGCCAGGCGCTGGGAGCGGCCATAGCGCGAGGCGATGAAGTCGGCGATCGAGACGGTGTTCTGCGACTGGGCGATCAGGGCCAGCCGTTCTAGGATGCGCCAGCCGAACAGCATCATCAGGAAGGGGCCGAGATAGATCGGCAGGTAGCCGATGCCGTAGCGCACGGCCGAGCCGACCGCGCCGTAGAACGTCCATGACGAGCAGTACACCGCCATGGCCAGGCTGTAGACGGCCGGGCGCAGCCAGGGGCGCTGCGGATACAACGGATAGCGGTCGCCGATCCAGGCGACGGCAAAGAGCAGGGCGGCGTATCCCAGGGATGCCAGAACGACCCAGCCGGGCAGCATGCATGTTCTCCTCGACAGGCGGGTCATGCCCGCATGTTCTTGTTGTGATGTGATGCTTGGTTGTGTCGCCATTATCCACCAGCCTGAGGTTGCCTGCGTGATGCAGAAGGGGGGCAGAAGAGGAGGCATCGTCCGGGGGATGTGCTGCATATCTTGTTTTTGAAAAGAGTGATTTATAATAAAAATCAATCACGTTGATCTTCAAAGTCCTCTCTTTTCATTCGAGGCGCTGTCCTCATGTCTGCACCCGACGTCAATCCGCTGGATTTCCCCGCTTTCGAACGCCTCTATCGCGACCACCATGGCTGGCTGCGGACCTGGCTGCATGGCCGCATGGGTGGCAGCGCCGAGGCCGCGGATCTGGCGCACGACACCTTTGTCCGGGTGCTCAGCACGCGCCGCATGCCGGCGATGCCGGAGGATGGCCGGCGCTTTCTGACTCACATCGCCAAGGGCTTGCTGATCGACCATTGGCGTCGCCAGGATCTGGAGCAGGCCTGGCTGGAAACCCTGGCGGCCTTGCCAGAGGCCATGGCACCCTCGCCGGAAACACAGGCGTTGCTGCTGGAAGCACTGCATCGTATCGATGCCATGCTGCAGACCTTGCCGGCACGCACGCGGCGTGTCTTCATGCTGTCGCAGTTCGATGGCCTGACCTATGCCCAGATCGCGGCCGAAACAGGCCTGTCGCTGCCGACGGTCAAGCGTCATATGCGGTCGGCCTTTCTGGCCTGCCTGTCGGTGGGCTGAGTCATGCCGCGCAACGTGTCAGGCAATATGCCAGGCAAAACGACCGACATCGTCCCTGACCGCAAGGTGCTCGAACAGGCTGCCGACTGGATGGTATTGCTGCAGTCGGGTGAGGCCACGGCACGCGATCGCAGCCGCATCGAGCACTGGCGCAGCCAGAGCCCGCATCATGAGGCGGCATGGCAGCGGGCCGGGCAGATCATGGGCTTGCTGGGGGCCGTGCCTGGAGAACTGGCCGGCGAGACGCTGGGCCGGCTTGACCGCAAGGGGCGGCGTCGCATCGCACTCAAGCTGGCCGTGCTGATGGCGGCCGGGCCGCTGGCCTGGGCGGGCTGGCAGGGGCGTGACGGGATACGTGCACAACTGGCCGATGTCCAGACCGGTACCGGCGAGCAACGGACCCATACGCTGGCCGATGGCGGGACCGTCCTGCTCAATACCGGCAGTGCCGTCAATGTGGTCTATACAGACGAGATCCGGGCGCTCGAATTGCTGCGGGGCGAGATACTGGTGACGACCGCATCAGATCATGGCACGGCGGCACGGCCGTTCGTGGTGCGGACTGCCTATGGCGAGATCCGGGCGCTGGGGACCTGTTTCGACGTGGCTCTGACGGGTCGGGGTTGCCGGGTGGCCGTCTACGAGGGGACGATCAGTATCTCCAATGTGGCAGGAGAGGCAGCCGGGTTGCGGATCGAGGCGGGTTGGCGCGGGCAGGCCGATGGCAACCCTGCGGTCTGGTCACGGGAGCCGATGGCATCCGGCAATGATCGTCCCGCCTGGACGCGGGGCATGCTGCTGGCACAGGACATGCCGCTCGAGACCCTGCTGGGAGAATTGTCACGTTACCGCCCCGGCGTGATCCGCTGCGATCCTGCACTGGCGCAATTGCGTGTGTCGGGAGCCTTTCCCGTACTGGATAGTGACCGCAGTCTCAATCTGCTGGCTCAGACACTGCCGGTCCGTGTCGTGCGTATGACGCGCTACTGGATCAGGGTGGTGCCTGCCGCCCAGGTGTGAACGGGCTGGCAACTGTGTGCCCTGTCGATGTTGCGGCATGTGCAGTCATTTTTTGATCATAATTGCATAACGCACTGATACCTTTTTTCATTTCGTTCGGTATAGCTCATGAAGCGATGATTGCATCGCACGAAACCGGAGAAAAGGTAGCACCATGTCGTCATTCTTCCTTCCGTCTCATGCGCTGCCGGGCCATCGCGGCGTGTCTCGCACCCTGCTGGTGCGCCGGCAACCACTGGCCTGCGCCGTTCAGGCTGCCCTGGTCGGCATGCTGTTGCTGTCTGCCATGCCGCAGCAGGCCTCGGCACAGACAGCCGAAGCGGCGTCGGCTGCGCAGGCCGTGGATATCGCTGCAGGCCCGCTGGCCGATGTGCTGTCGCGTTTTGCTGCGCAGGCGGGGGTGGCCCTGTCGTTCGATCCGACGCAGGTGGCCGGTGTGCAGAGTCAGGGCGTGCGTGGTACGGTCACGCCCAGACAGGGCTTCGAACAGATCCTGGACGGTACCGGTTTTGATCTGGTGCAGCGTGGCGATGGTTATGGCCTGCGTCGCCTGCCACAGGCCCCCGGCGTGGAAACGCTCTCGACGATTTCGGTGACGGCGGCCGACCAGTCGCTGGATCTGCTGCCCCTGCCGTATGCCGGTGGCCAGGTGGCGCAGGGCGTGCGTCTGGGGGTGCTGGGCAATACTTCGAACATGAAGGCCCCGTTCAGCACGACCAGCTATACCGCAGAGGCCATCGGCAACCTGCAGGCCAATACGATCGCCGAGGCGGTCAATCGCGATCCCTCGGTGCGCTATACGGTGCTGCCGGGCGGTAATGTCGACAATCTGTATATCCGCGGCTTCCCGATCTGGGAGGGCAATTCGGGCGAGATCGCCTTCGACGGCATCTACGGCGTGGCACCCAACTACCGTGTCAGGACCGAATATGTGGAGCGCATCGAAGTCGTCAAGGGGCCGGGGGCGCTGCTGTTCGGCATGTCGCCCAATGGATCGGTCGGCGGGGTGATCAATATTGCGCCCAAGCGGGCGCTCGAGGACAGCGCCAGCCTGACCACGACCTACACTTCCGACAGCCAGTTCAAGGGGCACCTGGATGTAGGCCGGCGTTTCGGCGAGGACGAGGAGTTCGGTATCCGCCTCAATGGCAGTTACTACGGTGGTGATACCACGATGAAGCACCAGTCGGTCGAAGGCAATGTCGGCGCGCTGGCGCTGGACTATGCCGGTACCCGTTTCCGAGCCACGCTGGACCTGCTGTCGCAGAACGAACGGATCGATGCCACTGGCCGTCCCATCATGCTGGCAGGCAATTTCGACATGCCCGATGCGCCGGATGGCAAGATCAATGTCACCCAGCCCTGGGAGTGGTCGCGCAACCGCGAGCGTGCCGCATTGCTGCGTACCGAGTTTGACGTGACGGATTCCCTGTCGGTATTTGCCAACGTCGGCACGTCAGGTGCCAAGGTCTCGCGCGTATATGATTCCGCGCCACGTCTGATCAGTGCCTCCGGCGATACCCTGATCACGCCGACGTACGCAATCTTTGAAGTTGATCGTCGTACTTTCGACGGCGGCCTGCGCGCCCGCTTCGAGACGGGTTCGGTCAAGCATTCGGTGACCCTGCAGGCAAGCGCTTACCGTGAAGTGTTCGACCGTGCGCTCAACCCCGGTACGGCGGTGCAGTCCAATATCTATGATCCTGTCTACTACCCCGAACAGAATATTGCGCGGCCATCCGAGGTGCCGCGGATCCATGACAACCGCAATACCAGCCTGGCCCTGGTCGATACGATGACTCTGTTCGACGACACCCTGCAATTGTCGCTCGGGGTGCGTCGCCAGAAGATCAAGTCCACCAACTACAACGTGCTCAGCGGTGGCGGCTCCAGCGTCTATGACGAGAGCGTCACGACACCTGCCGTGGGCATCGTGGTCAATCCGTCGCGCAACTGGTCCCTCTATGCCAACTATATCGAGGGTCTGAGCAAAGGCGAGATTGCACCACCCGCCGCCAGCAACTACGGCGAGGTCATGGCCCCGTACAAGAGCAAGCAATACGAAATCGGCACGAAATACGATTTTGGCGACATGTTTGCCAGCCTGTCCCTGTTTCAGATCGAGAAGCCCAGCGGAGGGCTGAATCAGGGCGTGTTCTCGGTCAATGGCGAGCAGCGCAACCGCGGACTGGAGCTGTATGGCTATGGTGAGGTTCGGCCGGGCCTGCGGGTGCTGGGTGGCGTCACGCTGCTGCAATCCAAGATGACCAGTTCGGGCAATCCGGCGCTGGTGGGCAATCGTCCCATCGGTGTGCCGCGACTGATGGCCAACCTGGGTGTCGAGTGGGATGTACCCGTCGTGCCGCGCCTGACCCTGACCGGTGATCTGGTCCATACGGGGCGGCAGTACGTCAACCAGACCAACAGTGCGGAGATCCCGGCGTGGACCCGGTTTGACCTCGGTGCCCGCTATGTGGCCAGGATTGCCGGTCACACCACGACTTTCCGGGCGACGGTGCAGAATGTCGCCGACCGTGCTTACTGGGCCGGCGTGACATCGTGGGGCGCGGCGTCGCCTGCGACACCCAGGACCTTTGTATTGTCTGCCACGGTGGATTTCTGACCGAATCGTGAGGGCAGCTTCCGCGCTGACGCGGCGGATTATCGTGATCCAGTTCATTTCCATGGGAGCCATGGAAATGAGCAACCCATTCTGGCCCCTGTATCTGCAGGGACTGGTGCATGATCGCGCCCTGTTGTCGCTGGCCGGAGCAGGGGTCTACATCCTGCCGATGCTCGGTGTGGCACTGACCAGCATCTGGTGGGGGCGCGTGGGTGATCGGGTCGGGCACCGCTGGATGATGATCCGCGCACTGATCGGACTGGCGCTGACGCAACTGGCGCTGGCCTTCAGCAGCGGGGCGGTCGAAGTGCTCGTGCTGCGCTTCCTGCAGGGGGCGCTGGCCGGTTTCATCGCGCCAGCCCAGGCCTATTGCGCTGCATTGACACGCCGCAGGCAGCGCTATCGGCTGTTTGCCAGACTGCAGATCGCGACCAACGTCGGGTCGTTCCTGGGCGCGTTGGCGGGTGGTGCGCTGCTCGGCGTGGCACCGTTCTTCTGGCTGAATACGCTGGCGGCACTGGCCTGTACGGCCTGTGCGCTGGCCGTGGCCGTGTGCCTGCCGCCGCTGCAGGGGCGTGCACGCCTGCCGGCCTCTACCCGGTTGGCTGTACGGGCTTCCGGACACGCATCAGCAGATTTGGCAGGCCGTCAGGGTGAGGGTGTGCCAGGCTGGCTGCGTATCACGATCCTGGCTCTGGGTTTGCTGCTGGCCGCCAGAATGATCCTGCAACTGCCGCTGTCCCTGTATGCCGAGCAGGTATTGCAGTTTGCGCCCTGGCAGACAGGGCTCTCTTACGGACTGGTCGCATTGGGTTTCTGCGCAGGGGCGGGAGCCTGGGCACGCCATTTCGAGGGGCAGCAGGCCGTCGGCGTCATGCGTGTTCAGCGATGGCTGGCCTGGGGGCTGGCGCTGGTTGGCTGCGTGCTGGGGGTAGCCAGGGTGCCGGGATGGTTTTTTGCCGGCCAGTTCATAGTGGGCGTGCTGCTGGCGGCCACCACGCCGGTTCTGACAGGACTGGTGTCCCGGCATACGCCGGCCGGTCGGCAGGGGGCGGTGCTGGGACGGCTCCAGAGTGTATCCCAGTGTTGTTCGGTGGTCGGTGTCGCCTGCGGTGCCGGCCTGCTGTATGCCGGCGCGCTGGCAGATATCTATTTTTACGTGGCGGCGGCCTATCTGGTCGCATGGTGGGTGCTGCTGCGGGTGCGCCCGCCTGCGGTATCGGGTTCGTGATGGACGGAGGAAAGGATGATGCATGAATGGGCAGGCAGCAACTGGGGACGCCTGCTGGCAGGCATGGGGCTGTGGCTGGCGATGGGGTGGGGAGCGGTGCAGGCTGCTCCGGCATCTGTCGTACCGGCGTCGGCAGTTGAGGCCGGCACGGGGGGCGAAGACCGCATCGTCGTGACCGATGTGCTGGGGCGGCAGGTGGAGATCAGGCTGCCGGTGCGGCGCATTATCCTGGAGGAGGCGCGCCAGGCTTATGCCGTGGCCATGCTCGAGGGGGCTCGTCCTTTCGAGCGTATCGTGGGGTGGGGCGGCGACCTGGAGCAGGCCGACCCGGCGACCTATACGCAGTACCTCAAGATATTTCCAGAGATCCGAGAGATCCCGGTATTGGGACGGCTGGCCGATGCTTCGTTCAATCTCGAGCGCGCGGTGGCACTCAGGCCCGATGTGCTGTTTCTCAACATGGAGACAGCGCGCATTGCCGATGATGCCCGCTATCTGGAAACGCTGGACAGCCTCGGCATCCCGGTCGTGTATGTGGATTTTCGCCATCATCCCGAGCGCAACACAGAGCCCTCGCTGCGGTTGTTTGGCGACATCCTGGGGCAGCGTGCGCGCACGGAGGATTTCATCGCGTTCCGTGCTCGAGAACGTGCGCGTGTCACCGAGCGCCTCGCGCAGGCAGACGTGACGCAGCCGCGTGTGTTCATCGAAAGAATGGGAGGGTTCGCCGAAGAGTGTTGCTACAGCTTTGGCGATGAGAATATGGGCCATTATGTGGAAATGGCAGGAGGGCACAACCTGGCGGCTGAGGTACTGCCGGGTACCTTCGGACAGCTCAGTCCCGAACAGGTGCTGGCCATGTCCCCGGACGTCGTGCTGGTGACCAGTGCCGACTGGAGCGCCTTCCGCCCTGATGGCGACTGGATCCCGGTCGGGCCCGGCGCGGACGCGGTGCGAGCCCGGCAGGCTTTGGCACGTTATCTGGACAAATCCGCCTACAGCGGCTCGCCCGCTGTTGCGCAGCGCAGGTTCTATGCCATCTGGCACCAGTTCTACAACAGTCCCTACGACTTCGTCGCCGTACAGCAATTGGCCAAATGGCTGCATCCGGCGCTGTTCGAGGATCTGGATGTGGACGAGACATTCAGGACGCTGCACGCGCGTTTCCTGCCCGTGCCCTATGCGCCGGGCTATTTTGCCGCGCTGGAGGGAGAACATGACCATGCACACTGATTCGTCCCTTGGCAGGTCGCAGGCGAGTGGGCGTCATACCTATGGGCGCAGGGTCCATTTCAAGGTCGGGGTATTGCTGGCCTTGCTGGTGGCGCTGTGCCTGAGCCTGGTGGCCGATATCGGTTATGGCCCGACGCAGTTGTCGCTGTCCGAGGTGTTGCAGGCGATTGTGTCGCCGGATGGTGTAGAGCGCACTGTCCGGGTAGTGGTGTGGGACATGCGCCTGCCGATGGCGCTGATGGCCGTGCTGTGTGGTGCGGCGCTGGCACTGGCCGGCGCGCAGATGCAGACCATACTCGACAACCCGATGGCGAGCCCCTTCACGCTGGGGATCTCCGCTGCGGCCAGCTTTGGCGCTTCGCTGGGGATTGCCGCCGGGATCAGCCTGGTTCCGTTCGTGACGGCGCAGGTGGTGCCTGTCAACGCTTTCGTGATGGCCATGCTTTCTGCGGGTGTCATCCACCTGCTCAGTGTGCGTCGGCACGTGACCCGGGAAACGATCATTCTTTTCGGGCTGGCCATGGTGTTCATTTTCAATGCACTGCTGGCGATCGTGCAGTTCTTTTCCTCGGACCAGGCAGTGGCCGCAGTGGTGTTCTGGTCGCTTGGCAGCCTGACCAAGAGTACCTGGCCCAAGCTGGGGATCGTGTTGCTGTCGCTGGCGATAGCGGTCCCGTTCTTTGCCTGTCATGCCTGGAAACTGACAGCCTTGCGGCTGGGTGACCAGCGGGCTGCCAGCCTGGGGGTGAAAGTCGCCCGCCTGCGGCTGTACGTGCTGGTGATGGTCAGCCTGCTGGCAGCCTGCTCCGTGGCGGCGATCGGCACCATCGGTTTCATCGGTCTGATCGCGCCGCATCTGGCACGGCTGACCGTAGGCGAGGACCAGCGCTTTTTCATGCCGGTCGCCATGCTGTGTGGCGGCCTGATCCTGTCGCTGAGTTCGCTGGTGAGCCGGATGATCCTGCCGGGCGCAATTTTCCCGATCGGAGTGATCACGACCCTCATCGGCATTCCGTTTTTCATTGCACTGATCATGGACAGGAAGAGACAGGCATGGTGACGCTGACATTGGATCGGGTCGGGGCTGCCTATGGCCGGCAGACCATTCTGGAGGGGGTCTCCACGCCTGCGTTGCAGGGTGGTTCCCTGGTGGCGCTGGTCGGTGCCAATGGTGCAGGCAAGTCCACGCTGCTCAGGCGCCTGGCCGGCCAGCTCGACGGGCCGGGGTGTGTTGTGGCCGAGCATGATGGCCGGCCGGTCGAGGCGGCCCGGATCTGCTACATGCCGCAGGACACGACGCCGGAGGCACGCCTGACGGTCTATGAGTCGATGATCCTTTCACTCAAGAACCAGAGCCGAGGCTGGCGGGTCAGCAGTCATGAGCATGATGAAATCGAGTCCGTGCTGGCGATGCTGGGGATTGCCGAACTCGGCTTTCGTACCATGGCCGAATTGAGCGGCGGTCAGCGGCAACTGGCCGGCCTGGCCCAGGTGCTGGTGCGCCAGCCGCAGATCCTGTTGCTGGACGAACCCACCAGCGCACTGGATCTGCGCCGACAGATGCAGTTTTTCAAGCAGATCAGCCAGGTGATCGCGGCACGCAGCATGGTGTGCGTGGCGTCCCTGCACGACCTGAACCAGGTCATGCGGTTTGCCGAATGCGTACTGGTGCTGGAAGACCGGCAGCACAGCGTGTGCGGACACCCCGATGTGGTGCTGACGCCCGAGCGGCTGGCCCGGATCTACGGCATCGAGGCGCGCATCGAAAGCTGCTCGCGAGGGCAACGGCATGTCTTTGTGGATGACTGTAGCTAGGATGACTCCCCCTGGCTTCCCCTGCGCAGCGCCTTTTGATGTGAACCGGTGTCCAGTGGATGCTTCGGCCGGGAGTCGTTGCGGCCGGGTACACTGCAGGTCGTCCTGTCCTGTCCCGGTTTCCCCATGGTTGAATCTCGCCGTCAACGCCCTGCACGTTCTCGTTCACCTGCCGCGCCCGCTGCCCGGGGGCCGGTCGGCCAGGTTCGGCAGACGCTGGCTGCGCCGTCGCGCCTGATTCTGCTGAACAAGCCGTATGATGTCCTGACGCAGTTCAGCGATGACCAGGGGCGGCCCACGCTCAAGGATTTCGTGCCCGTGCCGGGGGTCTACCCTGCCGGGCGGCTTGACCGGGACAGCGAAGGCCTGTTGCTGCTCACCAACGATGGCCGTTTGCAGGCACGCATTGCCGACCCGCGGCACCAGATGGAGAAGACTTACTGGGCCCAGGTCGAGGGGCTGCCGACCGAGTTGCAGTTGCAGCAGCTGCGCGATGGCGTGGTGCTCAAGGATGGCCCGACGCGGCCGGCCAGAGCCCGCCTGCTGGATGCCCCGACACTGTGGCTGCGCGATCCCCCCATCCGTTTCCGCCAGCATATTCCGACCGCCTGGCTGGAACTGGTGATCACGGAAGGCCGTAACCGGCAGGTACGACGGATGACGGCGTCGGTAGGCTTGCCCACGCTGCGGCTGGTGCGGATGCGCATCGGCCCGTGGGCGCTCGATGACCTGCTGCCCGGACAATGGCGCGAGGTGCCTGGCCGGTTCTGAGCGGGCCGCTATCCCCATTCCTGATATGGGAATGCTTGTCATTTTTGTTGAAAAGCAATAAATTCCAATATTCTGTTGCTTTTTCAACTTTGCCCAATGAGTGATCCTTTGCTCGACGCGCAGCCGTTCGCCGCGTCATCGGTCACGGCTGGCATTCCGGGCGAGACCGGGTTCAGGCTTTTCTTCGAACGCAATCCCATTCCCATGCTGGTCCATGACCAGGATTCGCTGCGGCTGCTGGAGGTCAATCAGGCAGCTCTGGACCTGTACGGATATGGGCGGTCGGACTTCCTGATGCTGACCCTGCATGATCTCTGGCCCGGACAGGATATCGGGCAGGCACTGTATGGCGGTGTGCCTCCTGTTACGCCGAAGGCGGCAGATTCCGAGAGCCTGCGACAGCGACACTGCCGTGCCGATGGGACGCTTATCGATGTGGAGGTCATTGGCAGCCAGTTCGAACTGGCCAGGCGGCGTGTCCGATTGCTGTCACTGCGAGATATCACACGCCAGATCCGGGCCGGTCGGGAGATACTGCGTGTCGGTGGCGTCCAGCGCCTGTTGAGTGCCTGCAACGAAGCGCTGGTTCGTGTCGACTCCAGGGCTGATATGTTCCGGCAGGTGTGTGCGCTGGCCGTGCAGGTGGGCGGCTATCGGCTGGCCTGGGTCGGGCTGGCCCGTCCTGGGTTCGACAAGAGGCTGGAGCCGGTGGCGGCCGCAGGCGATACGCGTTATCTCGATGATGCCGTGGTTTCCTGGGGTGAGGGGATGGCAGGCCATTCGGTGCTGGCGCATGGTGTGATGACGGCAGGCGAGATCGGCGTGGCCGATGACCTGGCCAGGCAGACAGACATCGCCTGGCCGGAGCGTGCCCGCCGGTTTGGCCTGGCCAGTGCGATCTGCCTGCCGCTTTGCGAAGATGATCGTGTCATCGGCATGCTGGGCCTGTATTCTGCCGATCCTGTCCAGGCGGGCGAGGATGAGCGGCGTCTGCTGCAGACGCTGATGGATGATCTGGCATTCGGCATGGGGCGCATGCGTGCCCTTGAAGAGCAGCGGCATATCCAGTCGGCCATGCTGCAGGTGGCAGCAGCGGTGTCCTCGCATTCCGGCAGTGCCTTCTTCGAGCAGATGGTGCGGCACATGCTGGAGGTGCTGGGGGCGAAGGCGGGTTGCCTGGCACGTTGCCTGCCGCAGGGCGGTTTGCGTACCGTGGCCGCGATCGTCGAGGGACAGGCCTGCCCCGATCTCGAATGGCAGCCGGAGCGCATGGCATGCGGCAGCGGAGCGTGTCGGGTGCGCTGGATGATGGCGGGGCATGACCTGCCTGCCGGGACGATGCTGGGACAGTGCCATGCCCAGGCCTGCGTGGCCTACCGTGTCGAGGATGCCTCCGGGACGGCCATTGGGGTGCTTTATGCCATGCTCGACCACCAGCCCAAGCAGCACGACTTCATCGTATCGATCCTGCAGATATTTGCCGCCAGTGCGGCCAGCGAGATGCAGCGCCAGGAAGGGTTGAGGGAAATCCGCCAGATCGCCCTGCATGATGCCCTGACCGGCCTGCCCAACCGCAAGCATCTGATGGATATGCTGGAGCAGGCGCTGAACCGGGCGCGACACGAGCAGGGGGCGGGCGCACTGCTGTTCATCGACCTGGACAATTTCAAGACGATCAACGATACGCTGGGCCATGACAAGGGCGATCAGTTGCTGGCGCAGGCGGCCCGCCGGTTGCGTCAGTGTGTGCGCAGCGGCGACATGGTCGGGCGTCTGGGCGGGGACGAGTTCGTTGTGCTCCTGGAAGGGCTGGGTACAGTGCCGGCCCAGCTCAACCGCCAGGCCCGGCGCGTGGCACGCAATATCCTGTCGGCCCTGAGTGCGCCCTACCATATCGATGGCTATACCTACGAGAACAGCTCCAGCATCGGGGTGGCGGCGTTCCTGGGCGGGGGCGAAACGGTCGGTGAACTGATGAAGCAGGCCGACATGGCGATGTACCAGGCCAAGGCGGCAGGGCGCAATGGCGTGTGTTTTTTCGACCGTCGCATGCAGGCCGACATGATGGCCCGCGCCTTGCTCGAAATGGACCTGCGCCAGGCGCTGGCGCAGGAGGATTTTGCGCTCTATTACCAGCCTCAGTCGGACAGCCTGGGGCAGGTCACCGGCGTCGAGGCGCTGGTGCGCTGGCGGCATGCCCGTATGGGCCTGGTATCGCCGCTGCAATTCATTCCCGTGGCGGAAGAAACCGGGCTGATCGTCCAGTTGGGCCAGTGGATACTGCAGTGGGCCTGCGAGCGCCTGGCGGCATGGGCGAGCTCCCCGGAAACGGCGCGGCTGACCATGTCGGTCAATATCAGCGCCCGTGAATTTCGTCATCCCAGGTTTGTCGAGCAGGTGCAGGAGACGTTGCTGCGGACAGGTGCCGATCCATCGCGCCTGAAGCTGGAACTGACCGAAAGCCTGATGGTGGAGGATATCAAGGGCACCATTGCCAAGATGGAGTCCCTGCGGAAACTGGGTATCGGCTTTGCCCTGGATGATTTCGGCACGGGTTATTCATCGCTGTCGTATCTCAAGCGCTTGCCGCTCGAGCAGATCAAGATAGACCGCTCGTTCATCCTGGATGCGACCCTGAGCCGGACCGGGGGAGCTATCGTGCACAGCATTTTCCAGCTGGGCCGGGATCTCGGCCTGACGGTGGTGGCCGAGGGGGTGGAGAACGAGACGCACCTGGATTTCGTGCTCAAGCACGGGTGCGAATGCTATCAGGGCTATTTTTTCAGTGCACCACTGCCCGAAAGCGCGCTGCCGGCCTTCCTGGCCATGCATGGGGTGAGGGCGGTCAGGGCAGTTCGGCAGGGTAATTGCTTTCCGCCAGCGCCAACTGACGGCGGATATCCCATGACTCCAGCCGTGCGTCGACCGGCCCGTAGAACACGCCGTCGCGGGCCATGAACATGCTGGGCAGGTGGAAAACCTCGTAGCGCTGCACCAGGCCGCCATTGTCGCCGGCATCGATCCAGCACAGCCAGTCTACCGGCAGGTTCATCTGCGGCAGCTGTTCGCGGGCAAGCTGGCAGTTGCCGCAGGTGCGACTGTAAAAGACCAGCAGGCAGGTGCCTGGCGTGTCCAGCAGAAAACGGTCTGCCGTGCCATCGTCGAGTTCGGTTTCTTGCATGTCGGCTGCCCCTGGCGGCGAGGAATGTGTGGCGGGCATCATAGCGGCAGATGCGCTTCGGGCCAAGAAGGTCGTTACCCGGTTCTCAAGCGTGCGGTTTTGTATTAATCTGGACAGGTCGCTCTTTCCTGACAGATATCGCATTGGTCACTGCCACCAACAAACGTCATCTCTCGCCGCGACTCTCGTGGTGGGTACGCATCGGCAAGCGCGAGCGCTGGCCGTTTTCCCTGCGCCCTTGAGCGGCCCGGGTGGTTCTCGCTGACCACCGATCTCTGCTGTCCTGCATGCAATGATGATGCCCTGCACAGTATGTGCGGGCCAGACTTCTGCCGCGTGCCGGACGTATCTGCATCAGCCTTCCACCCGCCTGTGCGCGGAGGATGAACGCTATGGAAAGTCCCATCATGAATCACGTCCACGCCAATCCTGTTTCCTGCCTGCCCGACGAGGCCGGCCATTTCGGTCGCTATGGCGGCAGCTTCATCGGCGAAACCCTGGTCCCGGCCGTCGCGCAGTTGCGCGAGGCCTACCTGCACTATCGCGACGATCCCGCATTCCGCGCCGAATTTGAATATGAGCTGGCCCACTATGTCGGCCGCCCGACGCCGATCTACCATGCACGGCGGTTGAGCGAGCAGGCCGGGGGCGCGCAGATTTTCCTCAAGCGCGAGGACCTGAACCATACCGGCGCGCACAAAATCAACAATGTGATCGGGCAGGCCATGCTGGCCAGACGCATGGGCAAGCCGCGCATCATTGCCGAAACAGGGGCGGGTCAGCACGGCGTCGCCACGGCCACCATCTGTGCACGTTATGGGCTTGAGTGCGTGGTCTACATGGGCAGCGAGGATGTGCGCAGGCAGCGGCCCAATGTCGAGCGCATGCACCTGCTGGGGGCTACCGTGCGGGCGGTCGATTCCGGCAGTCGCACACTCAAGGACGCCATGAACGAAGCCATGCGCGACTGGGTGACGAATGTCGACGATACCTTCTACCTGATCGGCACCGTCGCCGGCATGCATCCCTACCCGATGATGGTACGCGACTTCCAGAGCGTGATCGGCCGCGAATGCCTGACACAGATGCCGTCGTTGCTGGCGGAGCTGGGCATGGGCCGACGCCAGCCCGATGTCGTGGTGGCCTGCGTGGGCGGTGGCAGCAATGCGATGGGTATTTTCCATCCCTACATCGATCAGCCGGATGTCCGTCTGGTGGGGGTCGAGGCAGCCGGACTGGGGCTCGACAGTGGCCGGCATGCTGCGTCCATCCTGCGTGGCAGTCCCGGTGTGCTGCACGGCAACCGTACCATGGTGTTGCAGGATGCACATGGGCAGGTCGTCGAGACGCACAGCATCAGCGCAGGGCTGGATTATCCCGGTGTCGGGCCTGAGCATGCCTGGCTGCATGAAACGGGGCGCGCCGAATATGCCGGGGCAACCGACGAGGCCGCGCTGGATGCATTCCAGCGCCTGTGCCGCGTCGAGGGGATCATTCCTGCGCTGGAATCCAGTCACGCCGTGGCCCATGCCCTGGCACTGGCACCGTCGATGCGCCGGGACCAGGTCATCCTGGTGAACCTGTCCGGGCGTGGCGACAAGGATATCGATACGGTATCGGCTGCGCTGGCGCGATAGGGGCGGAACGGAAATTACCTGAAAATTCAGGTCATAATATGTGAAGACTTCCGATATCTGCAAAAGGATGAATACCGCATGCATGTGCGCAGTGCTTTGATGGCGGTGATGACCGCATGTCTGCTGACGGGCTGCGGTACCCCGCGTGCCGGGGAATTCCTGCTGTTCGGCTCGTATTTCCCGGCCTGGCTGGTGGGAACGGCGCTGGGCATTCCCCTGACTTTCCTGGTGCGCTGGGTGCTGGTACGGACTGGCATCGATGACCAGTTGCCGCTGCGGCTGCTGGTCTATGTCTGCCTGACCGTACTGTTCGCCATGGCCTTCGCCTATGCCTATTCTCCCCGTTGATCCCACATGACGACTTCTGCCCAGCGATCTTCCAAGCGTCCTGCAGCCATTGCCGTTGCGGTCCTGTTCATCGGTCTTACCCTGATCGCCGCCATTGCCTACCTGCGGCATGACGAACTCAATCCGCTGTCCGAGGATGCAGCCTTGCAGGCCAATATCGTGCATATCAGCGCGGCCGTGCCCGGGCAGTTGATCGAGCTCGCGGTCGAGGAGGGCGCGCGCGTCAAGCGTGGCGATCTGCTGTTCCGGCTGGATCCGACGGTTTACGAACTGCAGTTGCAGCAGGCCGAGGCCGGGCTGGAAATGGCGCAGGCCGTATTGTCCACGCGAGGTCGCCAGATTCGCGCCGAGGCGGCCAATGCGGCGATTGCCGATGAGCAGATCGCGCGGGCCCGCACCAACCTGGAACTGGCCGAACGAACCTTGCGTCGTTTGCAGCCCCTGGCGGCCAAGGGTTATGTGCCGCAGCAGCAACTGGACACGGCCGCGACGGCAGAACGCGATGCCCGCATCAGCCTGACGCAGGCATTGTCGCAGGCCGAGGCAGCCCGCGAACTGGTCGGTGAAATGGAAGCGGCCGAAGCCGCCGTGATGCAGGCCCAGGCCACGCTGGGCCTGGCCCGCAAGGCCCTGGCCGATACCGAGGTGCATGCCCTCAACGATGGGCTGGTGGTGGGCCTGCTGGTGTCGCCCGGCGAGCGTCTGGCACCCGGGCAATCTCTCTTTACCCTGATCAATTCCGAGCGCTGGTATGCCACGGCATTCTTTCGCGAGACCGACCTGCTGGCCATTCGTGGGGGCAATTGCGCGGTGGTCTACACCATGATTGATCCGACCCGTCGTATCGAGGGACGGGTCGACAGCATCGGCTGGGGGGTCAACAACGAAGACATGATTTCCCTGCCGCGTGCCTTGCCCTATGTGCAGAAATCCCTCAACTGGGTACGTGTCGCGCAGCGTTTTCCTGTACGCATCCTGCTGCAGGATCCGCCCGAGGACCTGATGCGCATGGGGGCTTCGGCCACGGTGGCGGTACGACCTGGCGTGGATTGCTGAGGCCGCACGGTGCCGCACGCGATCTGGGAGATCCTCAAGAAAGAGCTGGCACCGTTTGACGGCCGGCTGGCCACGGCCTGGCGGGTTGCGGCCATCTGCATGCTGGCATCGTCGATCTTCATGATCTACCAGTTGCCACTGGTGGCGATCGGCTGCTACCTGATCCTGTTCGTGATGAAGCCGAACACAGGCGAAAGCATGCTGATGGGGCTGGGGATCTGTGTGCTGGTCTCCATCGTGGTCGGCATCATGTTCATCCTGATGCGCTGGACCATCGACAGCCCGATGATGCACATGGTGGTGCTCGCCCTCAGTTCCTTTCTCTTTCTGTACCTGGGGGCCGCCAGCCCGCTCGGGCCGGTCGGCAACATCATCGCGCTGGTCATGGGCTTCATCATGTCTTTGCTGGGCATGGTGCCGCTGGGCGAGGTGGCAACGCGGGCATTGCTGTATGCATGGCTGATGGCGCTGGTGCCCATGGCAACGCTGGTGGCCTTTTGCGCGGCCTTTGGCCGGTCGCCGCTGAGGCTCGTGCGGACTGAAATAGCCGAGCGGCTGCGCATCGTGGCGGCGGTGTTGCAGGCAGGAGCGGATACCGACCCGCCTGTGCCGACATCTGGTGCCCAGGACGAAACGGCCCGGCCGCGCCTGCTGGAGCGCATCCGGGAAGGCAATGAGTCGATCGGCAAGGCCATGCTGTTCGTCCAGTTGTTCCACCTTTCCTCGAGCAAGGAAATACGCCTGCTGGCCGATGCGATCAGGAGTACCTATGCCTTGATGGTGGCTGCTGCTGCATTGCCTTCCGATGCGGCTGCCGATACCTGGCGGTTACGCCAGGGCGAGCGTTGCCTGATGCTGGCTGCGGCAGTACAGGCAGGCGATGTGCGCACTCTGGCAGCGCAGCAGGTCGAGGACACCGCGGCGGCGACCGATCCGGCCGGGGCGCTGGCTGGCATGCTGGCTGCCTTTCCGGTGGTGCCGGGGGCGGAGCAGCACAAGGTGAAAGAACCGTCGGCAGGCTTTTTCTTTGCCGATGCGTTGACCAATCCGGAATACACCCGCTTTGCCCTGAAAACGACATTGGGTGCCATCTTCTGCTATCTGGTCTATACCGCATTGCAGTGGCAGGATATCCATACGGCCATGATCACCTGCTATATCGTGGCCCTGGGCTCGACCGGAGAAACGGTGCACAAGCTGACTCTGCGCATCATCGGCTGCCTGATCGGTGCACTGATGGGCGTACTGTCCATTCTGCTGCTGATGCCGCAGATGACCTCGATCGGCGAATTGATGCTGCTGGTATTTGTCGGCATCCTGTGCGCAGCCTGGGTGTCGAGCGGCTCGGAGCGTATCGCCTATGCCGGTGTGCAGGTGGGGCTGGCATTTCTGCTGACGGTCCTGCAGGGGTTCGGCCCAAAGGTCGAACTGTCGGTCGCCATGGACCGAACGATTGGTATCCTGCTCGGCAATGTGGTCATGTATGTCCTGTTTACCCGCGTCTGGCCGGTGAGTGCGGCCCGGCTGGCCGAGCGCAAACTGGCTGCCGTGATCGAGGCGACGGCATTGCGCTGCAGCGATGTGGACTATGGTCCCTGGCGATTGCGTGCCTATGCCGACAGTGCCCTGGCCCAGATTGCCGCTGCGCGCGAACAACTGGTCATGTCCCATTTCGAACCCGCCAGCGTGCATCCCGGCCGTGAGCGCCTGCAGCGCCTGCATGCACTGGCTGACGATCTGGAACAAACCTATGTCGCGCAGACCTTTCCTGCCCGGCAGCCCAAGACGGCCAGTGCCGCATCCCGGGAGGATGCCATGGCAAAACTGGCCGGGTTCAGGCAGACACTGACAATGAGCCCTGCATGATGACGATATACAAACTCCTGCCTGTCACGCTGCTGCTGGCCGGCTGCGCCGGGCAGGCGCTCGATCGCGCACCTGCCAGCTCCGACCGACCCTGGCACGGTACCGCACCCGACGGGATCAGTCAGGAAGTCAGCGAGGCACCTGTCGATGGCTTTGGCGTGCCCTATATCCGGGCACTCAGCCAGCCGGCATCCGGGCAGGCCGCAATCCCCTTGCAGGAGGGGGCCTACGATCTGGCGCAGCTCATCGACCTGGCTCAGCGTGAAAATCCCCAGACCCGGCAGGCCTGGAACCATGCCCGCGAAGCAGCGCTGGCCACCGGCCTGGTCGAGGCGACTTTCCTGCCTCAGTTGTCGGCCAATGTCCTGACCGGGCAGCAGCGTACCCGTCGGCCTTTGCCGACCGATATTGCCGGTATCAGCGATATCGATACCAAAGTGCAGGGGACCGTACCATCATTGGCACTGGGGTGGTTGCTGTTTGACTTCGGGCAGCGTGCAGCGCTGCTTGAAGGGGCCGAGCAGCTTTCATTTGCCGCCAATGTCCTGTTCAACGGCATCCATCAGAAGGTCATCCGGGATGTCACTGACCAGTATTACCAGTACGAAGCCGCCCGCAGCCGTACCCGGCTGGCCCACGAGGCGCTTGCCAACCAGAAGGCAGTCGAGGCGGCCGCTGCCGCCCGGCTGCGTGCCGGCGTGGGAACCACGGTCGAGCTGGCCGTGGCCAGGCAGGCTGTTTCCCAGGCACAGTTCCACCTGGTCAACAGCGAAGGCCTGGAGCGCAACATCTACCTGGCCCTGCTGGGGGCCGTGGGTCTGCCGCCCATGACGCGCATTGAGGTGGCTGCGCCGTCGCTGCGCACCCTGCCGGGGCCGGAAAGTGCCCTGACCCAGGAGGCGCTGGATATGGCTATCGCACGGCGTCCGGACGTCGTTGCAGCGTATGCCGCAGCCAAGGCTGCCGAAGCAGGGATACGCGCAGCCGAGGCTGAGTTTCTGCCCAAGGTCTACCTGGGGGCCGTGGCCTCGCACAGCCGCACCAGTTTTGACGTGCGCGGCCTGCCGACCCTGAGCCAGCAGGCCACCTCGCGTGGTGTACTGCTGGGGGTGTCGCTGCCGCTCTACGATGGCGGGCTGCGGCGTACCCAGCTGCAGCGGGCCGAGATTCGCCATGAGTCTGCGCGTGAGACACTGCAGACGTTGCAGCGCGATGCGGTGCGCGAGATGGTCGCGGCCGAAACCATGCTGAACTCGGCATTGCAGGGGCACCAGGCTGCCGATGACCTGGTGCGTACCGCGCAGACGGCCTACGATGCCGCGCTGGCGGCCTTCGAGTCAGGGGTTGGCACCATCACGCTGGCGACCGAGATGGCGACCCGCCTGCTCGAAGCCCGCCAGGCGCGTGCCGATGCCTACAGCATGGCTCTGGTGACAGCCGCCAACCTGGCGTTTGCCACCGGTGCCATGATCCATCCCCAGGAAGACTGGTTGCCGGCCGCCGACGCAGTCAGGTAAATTCTGCGGTGCACGGGAGTGTGGCGGTGCCTCTGGCATAAAATGGGGTATCGTCAATTTCCGGCTGTGCATCCGTGTCTTCCGTCGTCAATATCTCCGCCTATAAATTCATTACGCTCGGCGACCTGCCGGTTTTGCGCGAAACCCTGCTCGAACATACTCACCAGCATGGTCTCAAGGGCACGATCCTGCTGGCCGAGGAAGGCATCAACCTGTTCCTGGCCGGGGCTCAGGAAGAACTGGATGCTTTCGTGGCATGGCTGCGCAGCGATACCCGCTTTGCAGATATGGAGCCCAAGTACAGTTGGTCGGATACGCAGCCGTTCGGCAAGATGCTGGTCAAGATCAAGCGCGAAATCATCCGCATGAATCACCCGTCGATCCGCCCTGAAAATGGCCGTGCCCCGGTGGTCGATGCGCCGACGCTGGCGCGCTGGCTGGCGGCAGGCCAGGATGATGCCGGCCGCGAGGTCGTCATGCTCGATACCCGCAATGATTTCGAGGTCGATGCCGGCACGTTTGAAAACGCGGTGGACTGGCGGCTCGAAAAATTCTCGCAGTTTCCCGATGCCCTGCAGGCGCACCGCGCCGACTTCGAGGGCAAGACCGTGGTCGGTTTCTGCACGGGCGGTATCCGCTGTGAAAAGGCAGTGATCTACATGCAGGAAATCGGCATGGAAAATGTCTACCAGCTCGAGGGGGGCATCCTCAAGTATTTCGAATTGGCAGGCGGGCAGTCCTACCAGGGCAACTGTTTTGTCTTTGACGAGCGCGAGACGCTTGATGCCGGGCTGGCACCTTCCCGTTGACCCGCGCTATTTGAATCAACGCACCACGAAATCCGGAAACAGACCGGCAATTTCTGCCAGCGTATCCGATGACGGGAACGTGCCCGCATACATGGTGGCCTTGAGTGCATCGTTGTCGCAGCCGTCAGGTCGGAAGCGCTGCAGTGCGTAATGCTGTACGCCGTAGGCGGCCAGTTGCCGAGCCAGGGCCAGGATGCCGGCATCGTTGTGCAGGTCTGGATGGATCGTGGTCCGGCATTCGTAGCTGACACCACTTTGCAGCATGTGGGCCAGGCTGTCCCGCACGGGATCGCCGCTTTTGGGAATGCAGGTGATATCGGCATAATCGTCGAAGCCGGTCTTGATATCCAGGCCTATCCAGTCCAGGTATGGCAGGATTTTTCGCAGCGGGGCAGGGTACGAGCCTCCACTGTGCAAGGCAATCTTGAAACCCATGGCCTTGGCTTCGAGCACGGCTTCGGGCAGCATGGGATCCATCAGGGGTTCCCCACCACAGAATACGACCGCATCCAGCAGGCCGCGCCGCCGTTCCAGCCAGTCACGCAGATCGGGCCACGATAGCGGGCTGTGACGGGTGCGTGGCTGCAGGTGCGGGTTGTGGCAATAGTGGCAACGCCACGGGCAGCCCTGCACGAAAATCACGGCCGACAGGTGACCGGGATAGTCGGTCGCGCTGAAGGGCGTCAGCCCACCGATCTTGAGAACGCGATCAGGGCGCAGTTGCGACCGTCCGGGCCAGACGACGGGCCGCTCGGCAGTGGCAGGGGCGGTGGCGCAGGCCGGACGGTCGGAGATCATGCGTGTGCTCGTACTTGGGCGCGACCGGCCTGGCTGGGCTCGACAAAGAACTGGCGCTCGTGGAACTCGCCTTGCTTGCCGATATTGAACGACTCAACCGGGCGGTGGTAGCCCATCACGCGGGTCCAGATTTCGCAACGCTGGCGTTCTGCGTTGTCCAGCACGGGGTGGGCAGCCTGAGCCTTGACGGGGGTGTCGGTATGAGTAGACATATCGGTAGTTCCTTGAGATTTCAAAAAGTTTTGGTAAAGCGCCTGCGCAGTCAGTGCAGGTGTTCCTGTTTCTGCGCCATCAGTTCGGCATCGCACTTAGGGCAGAATTCGTGATGTCCCGACAGATAACCATGCTTGGGGCAGATCGAGAAAGTCGGGGTCACGGTGATGTAGGGCAGCCGGAAGCGGCCCAGCGCACGCTGCACCAGCGTACGGCAGGCGTCGGCCGAGGACAGTGCTTCGGTCATGTAAAGGTGCAGGACCGTGCCGCCGGTGTATTTGCGCTGCAGCTCGTCCTGGCGCTCGAGCGCCTCGAACGGATCGTCGGTGAAGCCGACAGGCAATTGCGACGAGTTGGTGTAGTAAGGCATGTCGCTGGTACCGGCCTGCAGGATCTCGGGCCAGCGCTTGCGGTCTTCCTTGGCAAAGCGGTAAGTAGTGCCTTCTGCCGGCGTGGCTTCCAGGTTGTACAGGTGGCCGGTTTCTTCCTGGAACTCGACCATGCGGGCACGCACGTGATCCAGCAGGCGCACCGCAAAGGCGTGGCCCCAGGGCGTCGTGAGGTCGTGCTCGTCGTGCGTGAAATTGCGGATCATTTCGTTGATGCCGTTTACGCCCAGTGTCGAGAAGTGATTGCGCAATGTGCCCAGATAGCGCCGGGTATAGGGAAACAGTCCATCATCCATATGCTGCTGGATGACTTCGCGCTTGATCTCCAGGCTGACCTTGCCCAGTTCCAGCAGTTCGTCGAGGCGGCTGATCAGCCCAGCTTCGTCACCGGCATGGAGGTGGCCCAGGCGGGCGCAATTGACCGTCACCACGCCCAGCGAGCCCGTCTGCTCGGCCGAACCGAACAGTCCGTTGCCCCGCTTGAGCAGCTCGCGCAGATCGAGCTGCAGGCGGCAGCACATCGAGCGGATCATGTTGGGCTCGAGTTCCGAATTGATGAAATTCTGGAAATACGGCAGGCCATAGCGTGCCGTCATTTCGAACAGGCGGTCGGCATTGGGGGTGTGCCAGTCGAAATCACGCGTGATGTTGTAGGTGGGAATGGGAAAGGTAAAGGCGCGCCCCTTGGCGTCGCCCTTCATCATGACCTCGATATAGGCCTGGTTGATCATGTCCATCTCGGCCTGCAGGTCGCCGTACTGGAAGGACATTGTTTCGCCACCGATGACCGGCACCTGTTCGCGCAGGTCTTCCGGGCAGACCCAGTCGAAGGTCAGGTTGGTAAACGGGGTCTGCGTACCCCAGCGCGAGGGAACGTTCAGGTTGTAGATCAGTTCCTGGATGCACTGCAGCACTTCGGCATACGGCAGGTTGTCCTTGCGAATGAAGGGGGCCATATAGGTGTCGAACGAACTGAACGCCTGTGCGCCGGCCCATTCATTTTGAAGCGTACCCAGGAAGTTGACGATCTGGCCGACCGCGCTCGACAGGTGCTTGGGCGGTGCGGCCTCGACCTTGCCCGGCACTCCGTTGAGGCCTTCGTGCAGCAGGGTACGCAATGACCAGCCTGCGCAGTAGCCGGCGAACACGTCCAGATCGTGGATGTGCAGATCTGCCTGTCGATGTGCCTGGCCGATGGCTTCGGGGTAGATGTGGCTCAGCCAGTAGTTGGCCACGACCTTGCCCGAGACATTCAGGATCAGTCCGCCCAGCGAGTAGCCCTGGTTGGCGTTGGCATTGATGCGCCAGTCGCGCCGGTTGAGGTATTCATTCATGGTGCTGCCGACTTCGACGGCAGGGGCGACGGCGGTATTCAATGCATTCATCGTATCTATGGGATCGTTGGCCGCAGGGTGCTTGCGCGTATGCAGCGGGAGGATGGTCGGAAGAATGGCTCCGGCAAGGAATCGGTGCGTAGTCATGCGTGCTCCATTCTATATATAGTGGTGTATTTACGGTTTTGATCTATATGTAGTGTGTGGAGCATAGTCCTTTTGGCCGGACGGATACCTTGATATTGGTTAAACAATGGGGAGAGTAGAGGAAACAGGATGTTTCTGCGGGTGCTGGATGCACAGCAGGAAATGAGGTACAGGGGGAGGCGTTGGGGAAGGGATGCCTGGCATATGTGCATATGCCAGGCTGTATCGGCCAGAGCAATCTGGCCAGAGAGGCTGTGTTGAAAGCAGCCGCCAGAGGCGGTGCGTGTGTCAGTCGAGTGTGGCCAGGTCTGTTGCCTTGAAGCCTGCCAGTTCCTGGGTGCGTTCATCCCGGACCTTGTTGACCCAGTCGGCGTCGGAAATCAATACGCGGCCGATGGCAATCAGGTCAAATTCGCCTTGCTCGATACGCGCAGCCAGGTTGCCCTGCAGTGTGGTGGCATGGGAGCCCTGACCACCAAAGGCGCTGAAGAAATCATCGGACAGCCCGACCGAACCTACGCTGATGGTCGCCGCGCCAGTGAGCTTCTTGGCCCAGCCGGCAAAGTTCAGGCCCTGCTCGCCATCCAGTTCAGGGAATTCCGGTTCCCAGAAGCGCCGTTGCGAGCAGTGCAGGATATCGACACCCGCCTCTACCAGCGGCAGCAGCCAGGCGGTCATCTCATCGGGCGAGCAGGCATTGCGGGCGGCGTAATCCTGCTGCTTCCATTGGCTGACGCGCAGGGCGATAGGAAAGGCCGGCCCGACTGCCTGGCGTACCGCACGTATGGCACTGGCAGCAAAGCGTGATCTCTCGGCAATCGTGGCACCGCCGAACGCATCATGCCGCAGGTTGGTGCCTTGCCAGAAGAACTGGTCGATCAGGTAGCCGTGGGCACCATGCAATTCGACGAGATCGAAACCCAGTTTTCGTGCGCTGGCGGCTGCACTGGCGAAAGCTGCCACAGTGTCGGCAATGTTTTCTTCCGTCATCGCGATGCCGCGTGGATCGTTGGGGCCGACCAGTCCCGAAGGGCTTTCAACCGGGGACTCGGGTACCCAGTTGGTACCCATGCTGCGGGTGGATCCGGTATGCCATAGTTGCGGGCCAATGCGGCCGCCGGCTGCATGTACCGCCTGGGCGACATTTTCCCAGCCGGCCAGGGCCGCCGAACCATGGAAAAAGGGGATGCCCGGATCGTTGCGTGATGCCGGACGATCAATGACGGTGCCTTCGGTCAGGATCAGGCCGACGCCGCCTGCTGCGCGACGACGGTAATACTCAGCCTGTTTTGCTGCCGGTATGCCGTCCTGCGCCATGGCTCGCGTCATGGGGGCCATCACGAAACGGTTGGGCAGGGTAAGTCCGTTGACGGTGAACGGACTGAAAAGGATTTCGTTGGACATCATGTTTCCTTGCTGTGTTCAGGAGGCGCTGCGATAACGTTGTGCGGCATGGCTTTGATCGAGATCGCCCAGCAGAGCCAGGCGTGCGGTGTCCAGGGCGTCCCAGTGCGCGGCATCCTGGAGCGGTGGAATGGTGACTGGCTCGTGGCGGTCGAAACCGACCAGCGCCGCATCGACCAGTTCTTCGACTTCCATGATGTCGGTCACGGTATCGATATCGATGCCGGCCTTGTCCCAGATATCCGTCCGCGTGGCGGCAGGCAGCACGGCCTGTATCTGGACGCCCTTGGGCCCCAGTTCCTGCTGCAGGCCTTGTGACAGCAACAGTACGTAGGCCTTGGTGGCGCCATAGAGCGTCATGCCGAATTCCGGTGCCAGGCCGACAACCGAGCCGATATTGATGATGGCACCGGTTCCTGCCTCGGCCAGCCGAGGCGCGATGGCCGCCGACAGACGTGTGAGTGCCGTGATGTTGAGGCCGATGAGCCTGTCGATGCCTGCGGTGTCCTGCTGCAGGAAGTCACCCGCTTGTGGCAGGCCGGCGTTGTTGACGAGGATGCCAATGCGACGATCCGAACGGAGCCGGTCTTCTACGGTCGCCAGTTCGCGGGGAACGGTCAGATCGGCCGGCAGGACGTCGACGGCAACGCGGTGTGACTGGGCAAGCGCCGTGGCCAGCGTCTGCAGTCGTGCCTGGTCACGGGCGACCAGGACGAGATCGTGTCCCCGGCTCGCAAAGCGCTTGGCATAAGTGGCCCCGATACCGCTGGATGCACCGGTGATCAGGACGGAGGGCAATGTAGTCATGAGATTCCTTGTGATGACATGGCAAGCTGCAGCTTGCCATGTGTGGCTGCGTTGAGATGACGTACGATATAATGATGATGGGCATCATAATAGATGTCAAGATTTTTGATTATGAATAAAATCATTAAAGGGGCTGAAGCATGAAAGTCAGCAAGGCGCAGGCACAGGAAAATCGGCAACGAGTCGTCGAGGCAGCGTCCCTGCTGTTCCGCGAGCGAGGCTACGACGGTGTGGGGGTGGTCGAGCTGATGGCGGCTGCCGGGCTGACCCACGGTGGTTTCTACAAACAGTTCTCTTCCAAGGCTGCATTGATGGCCGAGTCTGCTGCCTGTGGCTTTTCGCAGTCGGTCAGGCAACTGGAGGGTGTCGATATAGCCCAGTTTGTCGAAAACTATCTCTCCAGGGCGCACCGGGACGTGCGAGGTCCTGGCTGCACGATTGCAGGGCTGGGGGGCGATGCTGCGCGGCAGGACGATGACATCAAGCGTGAGTTCGGCAATGGTATAGAAGCCCTGGTGCAGGCGCTCGGGGATATGCTGGCAGGGCAGGGAGCTCCTCATGACCGCGCTCGGATACTGGCGTTGATAGCGCAGGTTGTGGGGGCATTGGTTCTGTCGCGAGCGTGTCCGGATACGTCTGCGTTGTCAGAGGAAATCCTGGTTGCCTGCCGCCAGCAGGTGATGACGCAGATGCAGAACACTCAGGCATAAGAAAACGCCCCTGGAATTCTCCAGAGGCGTTGTGCCTGAGCATGTGAAGGCGAGCCGGTGAATCCGGCCTGCGGTGTCGTCAGCCGATACGCATACCGGGCTGTGCGCCGGGCCAGGGTTCCAGCACATACAGGCCGGGTTCCTGCTTGCGGTCTGCGTGAGATGCCGACAGCACCATGCCTTCCGAAACGCCGAAGCGCATCTTGCGCGGAGCCAGGTTGGCCACGACCACGGTCAGCTTGCCGGCGAGATCTTCAGGCTTGTAGGCCGACTTGATACCGGAGAAGATATTGCGCAGGCGGCCTTCGCCCAGGTCCAGCGTGAGCTGCAGCAGCTTGTCGGAGCCTTCCACTTCCTTGCACTCGACGATGCGGGCAATGCGCATGTCGACCTTGGCAAAGTCGTCGATGGTGATGTCTGGCCCGATGGCGGCACCTCCGGGCAGGGTGGCCTGCGCTTCCTGTGCCGGTGCACCGATGGCGGTATTGCCGGACGGCATCTCGAAAAGCTGGTCAAGTTGCTTGGGATCGACACGCTGCATCAGGTGCTTGAAGGGGCTGATCCGGTTCGGTAACTGGCCGGCATCCTGCCAGGCAAAGCCTTCTGACAGGCCGAACAGTTCGCGTGCCACCCGGTCGCCCAGTGCGGGCAGAATCGGCGTAAGCATGACCGACAGGGCCTTGAAGCCCGCCAGGGCGCGCGAGCAGACATCCTGCAACTGGTTGCGGGTGGCCTCGTCGGCATCGGCCCAGCCTTTTGCCAGGACCCAGGGCTGCGCCGTGTCGAAGGCCTGGTTGATCTGGTCGGCATGCGCCATGATGTCGCGTATGGCGCGGCCATACTCGCGTGCCTCGAGCAGGTCGCGGATCTGGTCGGCGGCCTGCTGCCAGTGCGCGGCCAGCGCGGCCGTATCGCCATGCACCCGGACTTCGCCGTCGAAGTGCTTGCTGATGAAGTTGGCGGCACGGCTGGCAATGTTGACGTACTTGCCTACCAGGTCGCTGTTGACGCGGGCCACGAAGTCATCGGGATTGAAATCGATGTCTTCGACGCGGCTGTTGAGCTTGGCGGCGATGTAATAGCGCAGCCATTCGGCATTCATGCCGATCTCGAGATAGCGCAGCGGCGAAATGCCGGTGCCGCGGCTCTTGGACATTTTTTCGCCGCTGACGGTGATGAAACCGTGTACGTTGAGCGCGTCCGGTACTTTGCGGCCGGAGAACTTGAGCATGGCGGGCCAGAACAGGGCGTGGAAGTAAACGATGTCCTTGCCGATGAAATGTACCTGCTCGGTCGGGCTGTCCGGTGCCAGCAGGGCATCGAAATCCAGGCCGGCCTTGTTGCAATAGGCCTTGAGCGAGGCCAGGTAGCCGACGGGGGCATCCAGCCAGACGTAGAAATACTTGCCCGGCGCATCGGGAATCTCGATGCCGAAATAGGGCGCATCACGCGAAATGTCCCAGTCGGCCATGGAGGCATCCGAGGCATCGCCGCTGCCCAGCCATTCGCGTGTCTTGGCCAGGACTTCGGCCTGCAGGCGCTTGTTGCCCTGGCGGTTGTCGCCGCGGGTCCAGTCCTGCAGGAATTCGACGCAACGCGGGTCCGACAGCTTGAAGAAGAAGTGCTCGGACTGGCGCAGCACCGGCGTGGCGCGGGTGATGGTGGAATAGGGGTTGATCAGCTCGGTCGGGTTGTAGACCGTGCTGCATTGCTCGCAGGCGTCGCCGTACTGGTCTTGGGCATGGCAGTGAGGGCACTCGCCCTTGATGTAGCGATCGGGCAGGAACATGCCCTTGATCGGATCATAGAACTGTTCGATGGTGCGGCTCTCGATGAAGCCGGCTGCCTTGAGTGCCTGGTAGATGCTGCCCGACAGCTCGACATTCTCGGGCGAGTGGGTCGTGTGCCAGTGGTCGAACCTGATGTGAAAGCCGTTGAGGTACATCGGTCGTTCGGCCGCATAGCGGGCGACCAGCGCCTCGGGGGTGATGCCCTCGGCCTCTGCCTTGAGCATGATGGGCGCGCCATGGACATCGTCGGCACCGACGAAATGTACGGTATGTCCCGCCATCCGCATGCTGCGAACCCAGATATCGGCCTGGATGTATTCCATGATGTGGCCGATATGGAATGAACCGTTGGCATAGGGCAGTGCGGTGGTGACGAACAGTGTGCGCGACATGGATCTGCTGAAGGAAAAATGACGGAGGGTGAATCCGTCATTTTAGGATGGATGCCGGGTTTTGTCCCGGCGCGATCCGGGGCGAGCTGCCCGCTGCGGCCTTCAGCGTACTTCGCGGACCTCGACGTCGATGGCGTCCTGGTTGCTGAAATGCTGCTTGCCATACTGGAATGGCTTGGCGCGCGCGGCCTGACGGCGGGCCCAGTAGGTACGGATGCCGAATGGCTGACCACGCAGGCGCGCCACGATGTAGAGCACGCCGACGGCAATGGCCGTGGAAACCATGAAGATCAGGGCCATGCCCATGCCGACCAGGGCCAGGATGGCCAGCACGGTGAGACGGAGAAAACGGCTGATTGTGTCTTTCATAGAATGATTGAGTTCCGTAGGGGAGAAAAGTTCCCGATGATCCGGCTGAAGGCAGGTGACGGAGTGTGTGTATTACTGCGATGAAGCGGCTTATCCGCTATCCTTGTCGCCTGATGCATGAAAGGAATATGCATGTTTTCTGGCAGCATACATTGCCATGCCGCCATACTGCAAACGATGGAAACGAAATGACAGCAACACTCGAACAGATCCGCGCCGTGCTGGATCACATCGTCGATGACGCCACCGGGGTCACGCTTGGTCAGGCGGTTCGCGATCGCGACATCGATCTGGGCGGCAGCGTGCCCGCCATCCGTGCCGAAGTTGGCTATCCCCTGCCGGAAGAGCGCCGTGGCGCGTTGCTTGGCCAGGCGCTGGCCGCATTCAGCGAAGCAGGTCTTGGCGAGATCGCGCTCGACCTGCAGTGGAAAGTACAGTCGCATGCTGTGCAGCGCACGCTCAAACCGGTGCCGGGCATACGCAATATCATTGCGGTTTCATCCGGCAAGGGCGGGGTGGGCAAGAGCACCACGGCCGTCAATCTGGCATTGGCGCTGGCCCGTGATGGTGCCCGCGTCGGAATGCTCGATGCCGACGTCTACGGCCCCAGCCTGCCCACCATGACCGGTGCGACCGGCCGTCCGCCCAGCCATGATGGCAAGACCATGGAGCCGCTCGAGGCACACGGCATCAAGGTCAATTCGATCGGCTTCCTGATGGGAGACGATGCGCCGGCGATCTGGCGTGGTCCGATGGCTACCCAGGCGCTCGAGCAACTGCTCAAGCTGACCAATTGGGGTGAACTGGATTACCTGATCGTCGATATGCCGCCGGGTACGGGCGATATCGCCCTGACCCTGTCCCAGAAAGTGCCGGTGGTGGGGGCGGTGATCGTCACCACACCGCAGGACATCGCCTTGATGGACGCGCGGCGGGGCTTGATGATGTTTAACAAAGTGGATGTGCCGATTTTGGGTATCGTAGAGAATATGGCCGTGCATGTCTGTTCCAATTGCGGTCATGCAGAACATATTTTCGGAGAAGGAGGCGGTCAGCGCATGGCGCAGCAGTACGACACCCCCTGGCTGGGCAGCCTGCCGCTGTCCATGCCGATACGTGTCCAGGCTGACAGCGGCAGGCCGACCGTGGTGGCCGATCCGGGCAGCACCGAGGCACAGGCCTACCAGCAGATTGCCCGTCGCGTGGAGGGCCGTGTGGCCGTGCTGCCGCGTGACATGAGCGCCCGCTTCCCCTCCGTCGTGGTCGAATCTATCTGAGGCGCGTGGAAAATGAGGACTGGATGCGTATAGCGTCGGGATATTCAGGCTGCTGGCTCTGGCTGGCAGCGACCGGGCTTTGCCTGGCATCGCCGCCTTCGACGGCAGCCGAGCAAGAGGCATCCAGGCCCGAATCGATCCGGCCAGAGGTCACGATCGATCCGGGCGGCGTAGGGCCCGAGGTGCTGCAGGCCATCATGGGGTCCGTCGATGTGATCGTCCGGCTGGCCGAGGACATGGATGGTGGCGAGTCGACCCGGTTGCGGCGCCGGGCATACGAGGCCGCACTGTCGGCCCTGGCGACGCAAGGTTATTTCGAACCGGTCGTCACGCTGGAGGTTGGTACCGATTTCGCCGGCGAGACCTGGGATTTCGTGATCGAACCTGGCAAGCGCGCCGTGGTGCGCAAGATCGACCTCGAGTTCACCGGCGCGGCTTCACGGCCCGAGTTCGCAGCGCGGCGCGAGACATGGCGTCAGGGCTGGCTGTTGCCTGTCGGCGATGTTTTCATCAACAAGGAATGGAGCCAGGCCAAGGCCGATCTGCTGAATCAGGTTGGCGAGCAGGATTTTTTTCTGGCTCGCCTGGCGCATTCCCAGGCCCGGGTTGATCCCGAGGCCGGTGCGGTGGACGTGTCCGTCACCATTGACAGTGGTCCCCGTGTGTTGCTGGGCGAACTCAAGGTCGAAGGGCTGCGCCGCACGCCCGAGGAACTGATCGATTACTACGTGCGCTACAAACCAGGCCAGCCCTACGAGCGGGACCAGTTCGTGACCTGGCAGCAACAGTTGCAGAGCACCAATTTTTTTCGTGGTGCCTTTGTCTATCCCGAGCAACCGACGGCAGCGGATGATGTCGTGGTCAAGTCCGATGGCGATCTGACGCTGCCTGTCCAGGTCCAGGTCACAGAGGCGGCGGCCCGGCGCTACGCATTTTCCCTGGGCCTGGATAGTGACGTGGGGGTCCGGGCCGAGGCACAGTATCGCCAGAATATCGTGTTCGGCCTGCCGCTGACGATGGAAACCGGCATCGGGCTGGACCGCAAGCGCCAGCGCGCCTACCTGGATTTCTACTTGCCGCCCGATGCCAATGGCTACAAGGACAGCATAGGTTTACTGGCCGACCGTTCTGATATCAACGGCCTGGATGTCACGCGGCTGGCGCTGGGGGCAACCCGGTTCATCGGCTGGCGCTCCGAAACCAATCGTCGCGTCGACTACGAGGCGCGTTATGGCGCGCTACTCGCACACGATCGGGTGCGCCTGGAGAATGGCGAGCCCTATAGCCTGCCGTCGGCCTCGCTGACTGCAGAATGGCTGCGGCGTGACGTCAACGACAAATACGATCCGCGCGACGGCAACCTGATCGTGCTGGGCACGGGAGGCGGCATGACGCTCGACGATGGCAAGCCTTACCTGCGCGGCAGCCTGCGCGTGCAGACATGGTGGCCGCTCAGCAAGCGCGATATCCTGAGCCTGCATGCCGAGGTGGGCAAAGTCTGGGCCAACGACCGTGTCCAGGTGCCCGACGATTTCGGATACCGCACCGGCGGTGCCCGCAGCATTCGTGGCTACAAGTACCGCAGCATCGGCGAACATCGCGACGGCGCGGTCATCGGGGCGCGAACGCTGGCGCTGGCGGGGATCGAGTACACCCACTACTTCAACGATACGGTCGGCATGGCAGTGTTCGTCGATGCTGGTGATGCTGCCGCATCATTCAAGGACATGAAGGTATTTACTGGCTATGGTGCCGGCGCACGCGTACGCACGCCGGCTGGGCCGCTTGAACTGGACCTGGCCTGGGGACAGCGAGATCACCGCCTGCGTCTGCACTTTTCCTTGGGGATCGCATTTTGAGATCACTCAAATACCTGCTGCGGCTGCTGGTCTACTGGTGGCTGCCGGCGCTGGCGATGCTGCTGACCATTGCGGTCGGTTTCGTGGTCTGGGCGCTGGGCTCGCAGCCGGGTACCCGCTTCCTTCTGCAGACTGTCAGCAGTCAGTTCGGGGGGGAGGTGCGTGAGGTGCGCGGCTCCGTACTGGGTGGACTGACCATCGGGCATTTTTCGCTGAACGATCCGGCATTCGAGGTGTTGCTGGAAAACGCACGGCTCGATGTCAACTGGCTGGCGCTGGGCTCGAAGCGCCTGCAGGTCCGGGAGCTCTCCGCTGGCCAGGTTCGGGTGGCATTGCACAGCAGCAAGGAGGATTCTGCTCCTGAGCCGGATGACGAGGCACCGTTTGCCATGCCGGCGTTGCCGGTTTCCATTGCGCTCGACAAGCTGGCCGTCGGGCGTTTCGAACTCCTGCAGGATGGTGAGGCGCTGCCGGTTGGTGTAAGCGATGTCGAAGCGGCACTATTCCTGGGCGCGGCACAGGCGCAACTGGTACTGACGCAGGGGCGGGTGAACCATGAACAGGCGGAGGTCGACCTGAGCGCCGACCTGCGCCTGAGTGGCCTGCAGGATCCCTGGCCGCTCAATGGCTGGATCCAGGCCAAGGCCAGGGGGCCGACCGCAGAATCCGTTCTGTGCGTGCCCGCGCGCGTGCAGCGGCAGGATGCGGCAACTGCCTGCGTACTGGATCTGACAGTGGCAATGGAAGGATCGCTCGACGCCATGACCACGACGCTGGCCGGCAGCGGTGCAGGGTTGTCGCTGCGTGCGCAGGCCGATCTGTTGCCGCGTGCCCCCTTTCCGGTGCGCATGGCCGATATCGTGCTCGATATTGCCCAGGGTGGCAGCATCGAGGGCAAACTGGATTGGTCGGGTGAGGGGGGGGGCCAGACGCCCGACTGGCGGGCCTGGAAAAGCAATCTGAAGATTCGTGGCCTCGACCTGTCGCGCTGGCTGCCTGCGGATGTGCCGCAGGCGGTCATCTCGACCGATCTGGATATCGATGGACGGCTCGACGAGCAGGGGCGTCCGCTCGATGTCGGACTGGATATGCGGATGGGGCCTGGCGCGCTCTGGAACCGGCAGGCGGTGTCCGGCAGCCTGGCGCTGCGGGCCGATATGGCCGGGCCAGACTGGACGACATGGCGACTGCCTTCGTTCCGGTCGGATCTCAAGGTGGGGGATGCCGGCCTGCGCGGCAACGGTGCCTGGGGGCAGGCCGGCGACAAGCTCATGCTGGAGCTGGCGGTGCCTGCGTTCGGTACGCTGTGGCCGGACCTCGAGGGGAGGGCCGACCTGAAGGCCGAGATCGATGGAACATTGCAGGCACATCGCTTGCGACTGGAGGGCCACTATGCTCCCCGCGATGTCCTGCCGGGTGTGGTGGGCCAGGGCCCGGTCTCGGCCAGGCTCAATGCTTCTGGTGCATGGTCGGTATCCACGCAGGGCTGGCGGGGTCAGTTGTCGCAGTTACAGGCCGAACATGCAGGATTTTCTCTGGCACTGCAACAGGCGCTGCCGCTGTCGCTGGACATGCCGCCTGGACAGCCATTGCAGTGGCGTGCAGGGAAAACGACATTGCTGGTGGGTTTGCCCGATGATCAGCAAGTGGCGATCGATCATGATTTGAGTGCAGGGGCCGGCGAACGCGTCCAGAGCAAGGGCAGTATTCCGGACCTGGTGCTCAGCAGCGGCCTGGTGGACAAGTTCAAGGCGGCTTTCCAGCAGGCAGACAGTGCCACGGCTGATGCGCGTGGCGGTGTGGTCGTGCTCAATGAACGCCGCTCCGAACAGCGCGTCAACCTTTCTGCAGAATGGGATTTGGCTGTGGCCCGGCATCTGACCGGTACGGTCAGCATCGAGCGACGTGGCGGCGATATTCTGATTCCGGGAGAACCCCAGGTGGCATTGGGACTCGACAAGCTGCGCATCGAGGCGCGTGCGCGTGCGGCGGGTGCGCGGGGCAGCCAGGTCGATATCGGCCTGGAATTGCAGAGCCAGCGCGTGGGCAGTGCCAGCGGCGAAGGCTCGCTGCTGCTGGTCAGGCCGGCTGCTGGTGGCTGGGCGCTGAGCCCGACTGTGCCTGTCCGTGGTACCTTGCGCGCCGACCTGGCTGACCTGTCATGGCTGGCGCTGCTGACCGGTGATTCCCTGGAGGTGGGAGGGAGCCTGCATGCTGATGTGCAGGCCGAGGGGCTGCCCGGCAAGGACTGGGATATCCGCGGCCGCGTGACTGGCGAAAAACTTCGGGTCGTGCGCGTCGATGATGGTATCCGGCTGGTCGATGGCAGGCTTGCAGCACGTTTCGACGGCGACCGGCTATTGCTCGATGAACTGTACTTTCCGGCTTCTGTCCGGGTCGAGGCAACCGAATGGCGTACCCGCGAATGGATCGCCAAGGAGTCCGATGTCAAGAATGGCTATGTCAAGGCAACGGGCGACTGGAACCTGATGGCCTCGGCGGGCAGGATCCGTGTCGAGATGCACCATTTCCCTGCGATGCAGCGTACGGACCGCTATGCCATGCTGTCGGGGGCGGTCGAGATCGATGCAGCGCTGCCCAAGGTCAGTATTACGGGTTCACTCACGGCCGACGCCGGGTGGTTCGGCCTCGATATGCTCAGCAGCGTACCGCGTGTCGATGATGATGTGATCGTTGTGCGCAGTATGGATCAGCACGTGGCGCAGTCATCTGCGCTGGACCTGTCCATGCAACTCAAGATCGATCTGGGGCCGCGTTTCTATATCGTGGGGCTGGGGATCGATGCCGGACTGGTCGGTTCGCTGGAGATCACGCTCAGGGATGGACGCCTGACAGGCATGGGTACCTTGCGCACTCGGGCTGGTCGGATCGAGGCCTATGGCCAGCGGTTACGCCTGCAGAAAGGTATCCTGACTTTCCAGGGCAGCCTGGAAAATCCGCTGCTCGATATCGAGGCCTTGCGCAACGAGGGGCAGGTCCGGGCGGGTGTGCGCGTCGTTGGTACGGCGCAGCGGCCGCGCATCGACCTGATTTCATATCCTGAAGTCTCCGATGTCGAAAAACTGTCCTGGCTGCTGCTGGGGCGCGGACCGGACGAGGGAGGAGGAGATACGTCGATGCTGCTGTCACTGGGCGCGTCGCTGATCGGTGGCAATGGCGAGCCGTTCTATCGCCGTTTCGGCCTGGATGATGTCGGTATCCGCAGCGGTTCTGTGGGCTCGTCCGGCAGCCTGCTGCCGGATGTGACGGTAGCGGGCAGCGTGAACCGTACCGGGGATGATGACCTGTCCTCGCAGTTCATCTATGCCAGCAAGACCTTTGCCGATGGCATCACGGTGGGCATCGAGCAGGCATTGTCCGGCTCCGAAACCGTGGGTCGCATCGGCTACCGGCTGGCGCAGGGACTGTCCCTCGACTTGAAGACCGGCACGGTTAATGGGCTGGAGTTGATCTATCGACTGATCCTGCCGGATTGATCCTGCGCATGCTCATGGCAAAGATGCGGCGCGCATGTCAACACATCGCGCCGCGGCTATGCCATACTTGCGCCTTGTATAAAACTCGCCGGTTTTCAGGGCCCCTATGAGCATTAAAAGTGATCGCTGGATTCGCCAGGCTTCGGCCGCAGGCATGATTGAACCCTTCGAACCCGGACAGGTCAGGATTGATGCCCGGGGCGAGCGCATCGTCAGCTTCGGTACCAGCAGCTATGGCTACGACGTGCGTTGCGCCGACGAGTTCAAGATTTTCACCAACATCAATTCCACGATCGTGGATCCCAAGAATTTCGACGAAAAATCATTCGTCGATTTCAAGGGTGATGTCTGCATCATCCCGCCCAATTCCTTTGCGCTGGCCTATACGGTCGAGTACTTCCGCATCCCCCGCAACGTGCTGACGGTCTGCCTGGGCAAGAGTACCTATGCTCGTTGCGGCATCATCGTCAACGTCACGCCGCTGGAACCGGAGTGGGAAGGCCACGTCACACTGGAGTTCTCCAACACCACGCCGTTGCCGGCCAAGATCTATGCGGGCGAAGGCTGTGCCCAGATGCTGTTCTTCGAGGGCGACGAAGCCTGCGAGACTTCCTACAAGGATCGCGGCGGCAAGTACCAGGGGCAGCGTGGCGTAACACTGCCACGTACCTGACGCTGTGGACCCTGGAGGAGCGGGACCGGACCCGCTTGAACTGACAAGGCGCTACCCTGTGCGGGGGCGCTTTTTGCCTTGGGGCGACCCGACACGCAAAAAGCCCGTTTGCCAAAGGCAAAACGGGCTGCGGTGTCGTGCCGTCCGGTTGCCCGTGCGCGGGCAACCGGGGCAGGGGCGGGAGCGCCCCTGCGTGCCATTACATCGGCTTGGGCAGCGGCGTATCCCTGGTGCTGGGCGGCAGGATCGGGTATTCGACCTTGGGTTGCTCGCCGGTCAGCGTCTTCAGGAAGGCCGTGATGGCCTTGACTTCACCGTCGTTCAGGTCATGGCCGAGCTGGCTGGTGCCCATGATGGCAACAGCCTGCTCCAGATCCCAGACCTGCCCACTGTGGAAGTAGGGGGCGGTCAGGGCAATGTTGCGCAATGGGCCGGCGCGGAAGACGTACTCGTCCACGGCGGTTTCCGTCACGGCAAAGCGGCCCTTGTCGCCTTCGGGCAGGATGTTGGCACCCGGCTTTTCGATCACGCCGAACGGGAAGTAGCCCTGCCCACCGACGTTCTGGCCGGCATGGCAGGCCACGCAACCCTTGTTGATGAACAGGTCCAGGCCCTGCAACTCTTGCTGCTCAAGCGCCGACTGGCCGGCCAGGAACTGGTCGAAGCGCGAGTTGGGGGTGACCAGGGTCTTTTCGAACGCTTCGATGGCGTAGGCCATGTTGTCGAAGGTGACGGGGTCCTTTTCGCCGGGGAAGGCCTTCTGGAAGAATTCCACATACTCGGGAATGCTCTTGAGGGTCGTCACGACGTGTTCGGGTGTACTGTTCATCTCGACGCTGGCCTGAACCGGACCCTTGGCCTGGGCGGCCAGGTCGGCGGCACGACCGTCCCAGAACTGGGCGGCGTTGAATACGGCGTTCAGCACGGTCGGCGAATTGCGCGGACCGGCTTGCCAGCCGTGGCCGATCGAGGTCGGGATGTTGTCTGCGCCACCGGTACCAACGCTGTGGCAGGTATTGCAGGTAATGATGTGGCTGGCCGACAGGCGAGGTTCGAAAAACAGCCAGCGACCCAGTTCGATCTTGTCGTTGCTGATATTCTGCTCTGTGATGATCTGCTCCGCCGTCGGGATGGGCTGGAACAGATTCTGTGCAGTGGCACGCAGGTCTTTTTCGACGACCTGTTGATCGGCCATGGCCGGATTGGCGGCCAGGAATGCACAGGATATGGCAAGAGCGAGTCGGTTATACATAACGCTTCTCCATGGTTGAACAACCTTCTTCAGGCCTCATATAACCATGTTGGCAGTGCAGGAATCTTTGCGTTACATCAAAGGTTCGGATATTGCAGAAAATCGTGTGCCGGTAATTTTCAGGATTATTCCGCATGAAAATCATTCACGACTTTCGGAAAAGCATGCCGATATGCGACATATTGTCATCGGTATGGATTTACAATTCCGCCAAATCAAGCGCTGGTGCGGCTTTCAGCGGTTTGGTCGGGATTTTTTCAGGTATTTGTTTTTATCTATTGGGTATATTCCAAAATGCTATCGTGCGATAATCTGGGTATATATCCTGGGTATTTTATTTTTCTATCACCTCAATTCATGAATGCTATTCCGATGAATAATGTCGCCAAGGAGCACCAGGCATGAAATTCCGTTTTCCTATCGTTATTATTGACGAAGACTATCGCTCGGAAAATGCTTCCGGCCTGGGTATCCGTGCACTGGCCGCAGCCATCGAGGCCGAAGGCGTCGATGTGGTCGGGGTGACCAGCTATGGCGACCTGAGTTCGTTCGCGCAGCAGCAGAGCCGCGCCAGTGCCTTCATCCTGTCGATCGATGACGAGGAGTTCGATGTCGACTCTCCCGAGGATGTGGCGCATGCGATTCGTAACCTGCGTACCTTCATCGGTGAACTGCGTTTTCGTAATGCCGACATTCCGATCTATCTGTACGGTGAAACGCGCACCTCCGAGCATATCCCCAACGATATCCTGCGCGAGTTGCATGGTTTCATCCACATGTTCGAGGACACGCCCGAATTCGTGGCCCGGCACATCATCCGCGAGGCCAAAAGCTATCTGGACGGGTTGGCACCGCCTTTCTTCCGCGAACTGGTGCAGTATGCGCAGGAAGGTTCCTATTCCTGGCACTGCCCCGGCCACTCGGGCGGCGTGGCATTCCTGAAGAGCCCGGTGGGGCAGATGTTCCACCAGTTCTTCGGCGAAAACATGTTGCGTGCCGACGTCTGCAATGCCGTGGACGAGCTGGGCCAACTGCTGGACCATACGGGTCCGATTGCCGAGTCCGAACTCAATGCCGCCCGCATCTTCCATGCCGACCATTGCTTTTTCGTGACCAACGGTACGTCTACCTCCAACAAGATTGTCTGGCATGCCAACGTGGCACCGGGCGATGTGGTGGTGGTGGACCGCAACTGCCACAAGTCGATCCTGCATGCGATTACCATGACAGGCGCGATTCCGGTATTCCTGCGTCCGACCCGCAATCACCTGGGGATCATCGGGCCGATTCCGCTCGAAGAGTTCGACCCGGAAAGCATCCGTCGCAAGATCGAGGCCCACCCGTTTGCGCGCAATGCGGTGAACAAGCGGCCGCGCATCCTGACGCTCACGCAAAGCACCTACGATGGCGTGATCTACAACGTCGAGATGATCAAGGAACGTCTGGGCGATGCCATCGATACGTTGCACTTTGACGAGGCCTGGCTGCCGCATGCGTCCTTCCATCCTTATTACAAGGATATGCATGCCATCGGGTCGGATCGCCCGCGCAGCAAGAATGCCATGGTGTTTGCCACGCACTCCACCCACAAGCTGCTGGCCGGAATTTCGCAGGCATCGCAGATCGTCGTGCAGGAACCCGAGGCGCGCAAGCTGGATCGCAACATCTTCAACGAAGCCTACCTGATGCATTCGTCCACTTCGCCGCAGTACGCGATCATTGCGTCCTGCGACGTGGCTGCCGCCATGATGGAGCCGCCGGGTGGCACGGCACTGGTCGAGGAAAGCATCCGCGAGGCCATGGATTTTCGCCGTGCCATGCGCAAGGTGGCGCTGGAGCTTGGACACCATGACTGGTGGTTCAAGGTATGGGGGCCGGAGGGGCTGGCACCGGAGGGCATCGGCAAGCGTGAGGACTGGGTGCTGCAGAATCGCGGCAACTGGCATGGCTTTGGCGAGATCGCGCCCGGATTCAACATGCTGGATCCGATCAAGGCCACCATTGTCACGCCCGGGCTGGATGTGTCCGGCAGTTTCGGTGAAACAGGCATTCCGGCCGCCCTGGTGTCGCGTTACCTGACCGAGCACGGTATTGTGGTTGAGAAGACCGGCCTGTATTCGTTCTTCATCCTCTTTACCATTGGCATCACCAAAGGCCGCTGGAACACATTGCTGGCATCGCTGCAGCAGTTCAAGGACGACTACGACCGCAATCAGCCGCTGTGGCGTATCCTGCCCGAATTCTGCCGTGCGCACCGCCAGTACGAGCGCATGGGCCTGCGCGACCTATGCCAGCAGATCCATGAGGCCTACCGTGAGTTCGACGTGGCACGGCTGACCACCGAAATGTACCTGAGTGAAATGGAGCCGGCGCTGATTCCATCCGAGGCCTTTGCCCGCATTGCCCATCGTCGCATCGAGCGCGTGCCGGTCGAGGTGCTGGAGGGGCGCGTGACGGCTGTACTGCTGACCCCGTACCCGCCGGGCATCCCGCTGCTGATTCCGGGCGAGCGCTTCAATCGGTCCATCGTCGATTACCTGCGCTTTGCCCAGGGGTTCAATGCCCGTTTCCCCGGTTTCGAGACCGATATGCATGGCTTGGCGACCGAGCGCCAGGACAATGGCGAATTGCGTCACTACGTCGATTGCCTGATCGAGGATTGAGCGGCGGTGCGCACTGACCTTGATGTCATCATCATCGGTGCCGGCGCGGCCGGCATGATGTGCGCCGCCGTGGCGGGGCAGCGTGGTCGTCGCGTGATGCTGGTCGACCACGCCGAGCGGCTGGCCGAAAAGATCCGCATCTCGGGAGGCGGGCGCTGCAACTTCACCAACCGCCGTGTCGGGCCCGAGAATTTCGTCTCCGATAATCCCGACTTCTGTCGTTCGGCGCTGGCGGGCTATGGCCCGGATGATTTCATCAAGCGGGTCGATGCGCATGGTATCGCCTGGCATGAGAAGCATCGTGGGCAGCTTTTCTGCGATAACAGCAGCGAAGACATTATCGATTTGCTCTGTCGCGAGTGTGAACATGGGAAAGTAAGCTGGCGCATGCCTGCACGGGTGCAGTCGCTGGAAAAAGGCGACCTGTTCACGGTGCATACGACGCAGGGCATCCTGAAGGCTCCCCGACTCGTGATTGCCACGGGCGGCATGGCCATCCCGCAACTGGGCGCGACCGACTTCGGCCTGGGCGTGGCGCGTCAGTTCGGCCTCAAGGTGATCGAACCTCGTCCTGCACTGGTTCCCCTGGTTTTCGATCAGGCGCAATGGCAGCCGTTTGCCTCTCTGGCCGGATTATCGCTGCAGGCTGAACTGAGTACCGGCCAGGGCCGCCAGGCCGGCACGTTCGTCGAAGACCTGCTGTTTACCCATCGGGGGCTGTCCGGGCCGGCCATCCTGCAGATTTCCAATTACTGGCAGCCTGGGCAACCCATCGATGTCGATCTGATGCCGGGTGTCGATCTCGAGACCTGGTTGCTTGATGCCAAAAAAGCCCCCCACGCTGGTCGCTGTGCGCCGGCGCTGCCCCCCAAGGGGGTGCCTTTTGCCTTGGGACGGCCCGGCGACAAAAAAGGCGGTCGGCAGTCGCTGGTCAATGCCCTGACGACACATTGGCC
>NZ_JBEFDG010000039.1:0-25729 GCF_040137905.1 Corticimicrobacter sp. | reverse complement strand
AGGCGGGCAATACCGTGGTGATCATCGAACACAACCTCGATGTGATCAAGACGGCCGACTGGCTGGTGGACATGGGACCGGAAGGCGGCGGTGGCGGAGGTCGGGTCGTGGCACAAGGCACGCCGGAAGATATCGCCCGCCACCCGGACAGCCATACGGGGGCCTATCTGGCGCGGTATCTGGACTGATTTCAGTCCAGCAGCCGCCCCTGCAATACCTGGCGATCCCTGGCCCCGACGCCAATGTGCTGCAGGTATCCCTCGACGCTGCCATGGCGCGCCTCAAGATAGTCCAGCGTGTCGGACATGGTTTGCGGCTTGCAGGCCAACAGGGGTTCGATCACGGCGGCACTCATGCCTTCGCCATAGCAGGCGGCGACCATCTGCGACATGCGGGAGGCCATCAGGCTTTCCGTCAGCGCATAATCCTGCACGATGACCTGTTTCTCCACACCCGCCAGCGCCAGCAGCAGGCCGGCCACCAGCCCCGTGCGGTCCTTGCCGGCAGAACAGTGAAACAGCACCAGCCCAGAGTCGGCACGGCTGATGGTAGTCAGCACCTGGGCAAAGGCATCGCCGCACGTCTCCAGTGCCTTGGTGTACAGCACGAACAGCATGTCCGTATCGGCATCACCGGCTGGCCAGCTTCGAGGAATGATGCCCTCGAACACCGGGATGCGATGCTGCACCACCGGGTCCTGGGAGGTAAAAGGGTCCGGTGCCCGCGCCGCTTCCGAGGCTTCGCGCAGGTCTATCACCGTCGCCAGCCCGGCATCCAGCAACTGGCGCTTGCCGGCCTCATCCATCTCGTACAGGCTATCGGCGCGCAACAGACGACGCCATTGTGTCTGCCCCTGGTCGGCCGGATAGCCTCCCAGGTCGCGGACGTTGCAGGTACCGGGGATGGCGATGTGACGGTCGGGGCTGGGCGTATTCATAATGTATGGGTCGCACCTATGGGGATCGCACGCAAGGCCGTGCATCGGAACCCAAGCATAGCCCAAGCCCATGACATGCAAAAAATACCCCCACGCTTGTCGCTACGCTCCGACGCGGCCCCCCAAGGGAGTGTTTTTTGTCTTGGGGCGGCCCGGCGACAAAAAGATACCTGCCGGATACAGCCTGCAAGCATTTTGCAGTGAACCATTTTCCTGCTGCACAGTCTGAATCCTGATACCAATCTGACAAGGAACTGAAAGCATGTCGATCCAAGCCATTCTGCAACAACTGCTCCAGTCCGGACAGGGCCTGGCCAAAGACGTGGCTTCCTCGGCTGGCCTCGGTCAGCAACAGCAGCAGCAAAATACCGGGCAGGGAAAGTCCCTGCTGGGCGGCTTCACCGGCGGCGCACTCACGGGAGGCGCGCTGGGGCTGCTGCTCGGCAACAAGAAATTCCGCAAGATGGGTGGCAAGGTCGCCGCATATGGTGGCATGGCCGCACTCGGGGCCGTGGCCTACCGGGCCTACCAGGACTGGCAAAGCAAGCCCAGCGGTCAGGCCGCCCCGGCACAGCCCCAGCCCTATGGATCACACGCCCCGCAGCCCTCCCACGCGACCGGCAACCAGACCAGCGCCTTTGCCTATCCTGCCGCCACACCCGCAACGGCACCGCTGCCGGTGACCCCGCAGGCCTACGCCCAGTTGCCTGCCCCCGAGATCGAACGCCACAGCCGCAACGTGCTGGCCGCCATGATTGCCGCCGCCAAGGCTGACGGCCACATCGGCGCGGAAGAGCAACAACTGCTCGATGCCGAATTCCAGAAACTGCAGGGTTCACCGCAGGACCAGCAGTGGATCGCTACGCAACTGGCCGGCCCGGCCGATCCGGCTGCCATTGCACGCCTGGCCGCCACACCCGAGCAGGGCGCGGAAATCTACCTCGCCAGCCTGCTGATCACGGATGCCGACAGCTTCATGGAGCGCGCCTATCTGGATGAACTGGCTCGCCAGCTCGGCCTGGCTCCGGATCTCAAGCTGCACCTGGAGAACACTGCCCAGGCGCATGTAGCAGCCTGATCCGCTGTTCCGAGGCAAAAGAACAACAGATCAAGAAACCGGATCGAACACCTCTTCGATCCGGTTTGCATCCAGCACATTGAGCGTCCATTGCTGCAAGTCCGTCAGATCTGCGACAGCCATGCGATCCTGTATCGGGGCCGGAATATGGCCGAACTTGCGCAACAGTAATTGATTGAGTGTCGTGACGGCAGTTGCAGGGCTTCCTTGAAGCAGACGGCAGGCAATCTACCGGATTGCTATCTCATTGAAAATTGGACAAATTTGTCACACAAAGGGGCTGCATTTCATTGCACGCCCCCCATGAAACAAGCCCGTCAGGTAGCCAGCGTACCCGCCGGTTCCCAGGAAATCAGGGCCCAGCAGATATCCCCGCCACCGCGTCGGGCACGTTCCGGATCGGCACCATACCATTCGGCCAGGCGGGCCTGCTCGTCAGCGTTCAGTTCGCCGAACGACCAGGCCACCTTGTCGATGAACTCCTGGGCATCACGGGTGCCGGCCAGCCGGCCCGGGAAAGTCAGATAATCCACGCGCGGATGAATCCCCATGCCGTGCAGGATATTGACGATATAAACATAGTCGGGAAAGGCCCGCACCTGCCGGCCCAGCAGCTCGGCAATCGCCGCATCGCCAAAATGCCCGCCAACCAGGTGAGTCATGTAGCAGCGCAAGCGCGCATGCGACGTCATCTTGTGCAGCGCATCTGCCATGTCCGGCACCAGGCTGGAGCGTGAGGCGACTGCAATATCGCAGACCGGCACGCCTTCCCAGTCATCCGTCCAGGAGCGCAGGATCGGGGTGACATTGTCCGCGCCCGCAGCCCTGGCGTTATCGGTCAGGCACTCCAGCATGCCCGGACTGTAGTCCAGTCCGTACACCGCTTCCAGCCGACCCGCCAGCGGCACACCGATGGTACCGGGTCCACAGCCGATATCCAGCAGCGTGGCAGCGCCTGACAGGTCCATGCGGGCCAGGAATGCCTTGGCGTAATCGCCCTGCATCATCTTGGCCCCGGCCGAGCGGGCGCGCTCATCCCACACGCTGGCGGGTTTTTCCGGGCGGTCGCTGCAACGCATGTGCTCGCGATACATTTCGGCAAAATCAAGGTCGTGGATGATCATGTCTGGGTAATCCTGCTGCGCGGGTTCGATATCTTGAATCATGACTGCCGTACGCGACAGCCAACTGTCTGGTTATATACGGCAGGACATAACAATACATCCGATCCATCCCTCAAGTCTGCCCACGGGCCATGATCCGTTGTGGAATTTGCGGCCCGTCAAACTCGACAAGCAATCGCCCTCCCTCTACACTCGCCGCCCTGGTTATATATACGCATATATAACGATTGATGAACATCATGCCTGTGAACACCCGGGCAACAGACGCAGCACACCACGATGCACCGACGATCTTTCCTGTCCGCCGCAGCCAGCGGCCTGCTGTTGCAGACTTTTGCCCCGCGGCTGCTGGCCGCCCCGACCGAACCACTGATTGCCGTACAGTTCGGCCAGTTCCCGTCCGGCGATCAGGTACGTCGGATCGCCAGCGCCGGCCCCCTGGCCGATGTCATGCTGATCTCTCTGGTGCCGGACAAGCTGCTCGGCATCTCGACCCACAATATCCCGGAATCACGCAAGAAATTCTTTCCGGAGTCGGTGCGCCATCTGCCCAATACCGGCCGGATCGCGGGCCGGGGCACCACCTTCCCGATGGAGTCATTGCTGGCCCTGCAGCCGGACCTGATCCTCGACCTGGGCAATACCAGCGATACCTATACGTCCACGGCAGAACGTGTCTTCCAGCAGACAGGCATCCCCTATCTGGTGATGAGCGGGCGCCTGGACGCCTCGGGCGAGCAGTTGCGCACGCTGGGCGAAATGCTCGGTGCCGCCGAGCGCGGACAGACACTGGGTCGTTTTGCCGACCGCGTACTGGCAGATGCCCGTCGCCTGCGCGAGCAGACAGCGGCACACCCTGTACGCGTGTTTTTCGGGCGCAGCGCCGATGGGCTGGAGACCGGACTGTCCGGCTCCATCCATGCCGAGGTCATCGACACGGTAGGCGGCTACAACGTCGCGGCTGCAGCCGGCAAGGAGCTGCTGGCCCGTGTGTCCATGGAACAGTTGATCCAGTGGGATCCCGACGTCATCCTGACCCAGGATGCCAACTATTTCGAGCGGCTGCGCCACGATCCTCTCTGGAAAGACCTGCGTGCCGTCCAGACAGGTCGCATCTATCTCGCGCCCACCATGCCGTTCGGCTGGCTGGATCATCCCCCCGGCATCAACCGCCTGCTGGGCATTCTCTGGTGCACGCACGTTTTCCATCCCGAAGTCCTGCCACTGGCGCGTTATGAGGCAGCCGTGGCCGAGTATTTCGAACTGTTCTACGGCTACCGTCTGGCCCCAGGTGAACTGGCGACCCTCGACCATCGCGCTGCCCTGACAGGCGGCTGAGATGACGGCACCGTCTTCCTCTACCGGCGATCCGGCTGCCAGCCGGACAGCCTCCTCCACTGCGCCTGCCCACTCTGGCCCGGCCACAGAGCGTTCATACCGCCTGCCTGCAACCTTGCTGCCGGCACTGTGCGTGCTGATCGTGTTCGGTGCCTTTTTCGTGGGCCAGTTTCCGCTGGGCCTGGACGATTTCCTGACGTCGGCCCGCCACTGGTTCCTGGAGGGCGGACAGGCCGCCCCCACCGCCGTCGACAAAGTGCTCTGGCAGATCCGCCTGCCACGCATTCTGGCGGGCGTGTTTGTCGGTGCCAGCCTGTCGGTAGCCGGTGCCGCCTACCAGGGCATGTTCCGCAATCCACTGGTCTCGCCCGACATCCTCGGCATCACGGCGGGCGCGGGCCTGGGAGCCATGCTGGCCATCTACCTCGGCCAGCCGGTCATCGTGATCCAGTTGGCCGCCTTCTGCAGTGGCCTGCTGACGGTCGGCCTGGTCTGTCTGGTGTCGCAGGCGGCACGGTTCCACAGCCCGACACTGGCGCTGGTGCTGTCGGGCATCGCCATCGGTGCCCTGTGCGGTGCCGGCATTTCACTGGCCAAGATCCTCGCCGATCCCTACCGCGACCTGCCCAGCATGACCTTCTGGATGCTGGGCGCGCTCAATTCCGTAACGCTCGACGACCTGCTGCCGACCCTGCCGGTCATGCTGGCCGGCATGCTGCCCCTGGCCCTGCTGCGCTGGCGCATGAACCTGCTCAGTCTGGACGATGAGGAAGCCCAGGCCCTGGGCGTCAACGTGCGCCGGACCCGCCTGCTCTTCATCCTCTCGGCCACCCTGATGACCTCCGCCTCGGTCGCCATCACCGGCATCATCGGCTGGGTCGGACTGGTCATCCCGCACATCGCCAGGCTCTGGGTCGGCCCGGATTTTCGTCGTCTGCTGCCGGCCAGCCTGTGCCTGGGTGCCGGATTCCTGGTGCTGACCGATACCGTGGCGCGCACCCTGTTTCCCATCGAGGTGCCGCTGGGCATCATCACAGCCTGCATCGGCGCACCCTTTTTCCTGGGTCTGCTGATCCGCACCGGAGACCGGCGATGAGCCTGCTCGCCCTGCATGCCGTTTCGGTGGGTTATGGCACACGCACCGTCCTGTCCGATATCGATCTGCTGCTGGAGCCGCAGACCGTGCTCTGTCTGCTGGGGGCCAACGGCTGCGGCAAGACCACGCTGCTGAAGACCATCCTGGGGCTGATTCCATCCACATCCGGCGAAATCCGTATCGAGGGCCGTCCGCAGGCGGACTGGTCGCGCACCGCCCTGGCACGCCGCATCGGCTATGTGCCACAGGCGCACCACGGTGTCTTTCCCTTTACGGTCGAACAGGTCGTGCTGATGGGCCGCACCGCCCACCTGCCCTGGCATGCCACGCCCCGTCCCGCGGATATCGATATAGCCCGACACAGCCTCGAGCTGCTCGGTATCGACCACCTGCACCACCGCAACTACATGCATCTCAGCGGAGGTGAACGCCAGCTTGTGATGATCGCCCGGGCGCTGGCCCAGGAACCGGCCTTGCTGATCATGGACGAACCGACCTCCAGCCTGGATTTCGGCAACCAGATCCGCGTGCTCGAACACATCGATCAATTACGCGCCCAGGGCCTGTCCATCCTGCTGACCACGCACCAGCCCGAGCAGGCTGCCCGCCTGGCCGACCGGCTGGTCCTGCTGCACCAGGGCCGCGTCCTGGCCCAGGGCATGCCTGGCAACGTCCTGACCCCGGCCCATCTCGCCCGGATCTACGGGCTGACCGAACACACCGTGACCGCCCACCTCCCGCATCTTTTCCCGTCTGCTCCGGCAGACGCCCGTCACCGAGAAGCACCATGACAATACGCTACTACCCACTTTCCTCGACACGATATCGCCCGGCCTGTCTCACCGCACTGGCAAGTGCCCTGCTCTGCCTGGGCGTACAGCCCGCGCTGGCCCAACAGGCTGCGCAGGCCAACAACACGGCCACCAGCAACCAGAACGTCTTTACGCTGGGCACGATTGCCGTGCAGGGCGCACGCCAGACCGAAGCCGAAAAAGCCGAAACGGTCGTGGACCGTGAGACCATCGATCTGCTGGAGAAAAAAGATGTCGGCACCGCCCTGTCGCTTGCGCCGGGCGTGTTCTACAACCGGCCTCAAGGTGGGCGCTATGAATCCAATGTGATCGTCCGCGGCTACGATCTGCGCTCGGTCCCGATCTTCGTCGATGGCATCCCCGTCTACATCCCGTACGACGGCTATTCCGACCTGGGTCGTTTCACGACCGCCGACATTTCCGAAATCAATGTCGCCAAGGGCTACAGCTCGGTCATGTACGGGCACAACACCCTGGGCGGTGCCATCAACATCGTCTCGCTGCGTCCGCGCTCGGAATTCGACGCCAATGCCATCGTGGGCACGGCCACCGGTGATGTGTCGGAAGCAGCCGTCAACGTCGGCACCCGCCAGGAAAACTGGTATCTGCAGGCGGGCCTGTCGCACTACGAGCGCAAGTACACACGCCTGGCAGAGAATTTTGTCGGTGAAGATGCCCGCGGCAACGAAGTCGATTCAGACAAATACAACTACCGCACCCGCGACCGGCGCGGCAGCCTGCGCTTTGGCTACACCCCCAACGCCACCGATGAATACGTGGTGAGCTATGCCAAGCAGGAAGCGGTCAAAATGCCGGGACAGACCGGCAGTCGTGGCTTCGTACCCGCCACATGGGAGTGGCCGAAATGGGACCGCGAGACGATCTCCTTCGTGTCGAACACGCGGTTCCTGGATGACAAGTTTTATGTCAAACCGCGTGTTTACTATGACAAGTTCGACAACACGATGGACTGGTGGCGCAACCAGCCTAAAGGCAGTCATTATCGTGACAAGGCCTTTGGTGCGTCATTGGAGCTGGGTACCGAAATCATCGAAAACCACCTGATCAAGACCATGATCAGCTACAAGGACGAAGAACACCGGTCTTTCGATACCGATATTTATACCGGTGCCGGTATCGCAGGAACTGACCAGAAAGTCACCCAGGAATTCTTCTCGGTCGCACTGGAGGACACGTGGACGATTTCCGACCAGTGGGAAACCCAGATCGGTGCCCTCTATACCCGCCGCAAAGCCGACGCCAGCGATATCGGCGTCAACACCCAAAACCTGATCAACCAGTATCCGGCAGCCGGCTCCATGCTCAACCCCAGCATCGACACCATTGATCCGCAGGCAGCACTGTTCTACAAACCGACCGAGAATCATACCTGGCGTGCCAGCATCGCCCGCAAGACCCGCTTTCCGTCGTTCAAGCAAGCCTACTCGAACTATGCTGCAGGCAACGAAGCACGCTGCCCGGCCGGCGCAACAACCTGCACACCCGGCACCAACGTCCCCTCCATGACGCTGCAGAATCCAGGCCTGGCCCCTGAAAAGGCCATGCACTACGAACTGGGCTATGCTGGCCGACCGCTGCCCGACCTCTACATGGACGCCAGCGTGTACTACAGCGAGTCGAAAGACGCCTTTGGCCGGACCGACCGGGACTTTGTCACATACCCAGGCTACGCCATCCAGCAGAACGTCAATCTGGACGGCAAGACCGAACGCAAGGGCCTGGACCTGAGCCTGAACTACACGTTCGCCCCGCGCCTGAGCGTCGGCCTGAACTACAGCTACCTGCACATCCGCAACAAGGATGACTCCAGCTACCGGTTCACCGACATGCCCGAGCATTTCGGTATCGCCTATGCCGACATTCGCGCCACCGAATGGCTGACGGTCACGCCCTCGATCGAGTATCGCGGCAGCAGCTATTACGACACCAAGGGCGAGGACAAGAACCCCGGCTACGCCATCACCAACCTGAAGTTCTCCGTCACGCCCCCGGCCTGGAAAAACGCCACCTTCAGCATCGGCGTCGAAAACCTGTTCGACAAAGACTATCGCGCCTTCGATGATGAATACGCCAGCCCGGGCCGCAGCTTCTTTGCCAATCTGCGGGTGAGCTACAACTGATAAAAAGCCGGCATCACGATGTGCCGGCCTGACCGCTCTGGTCAGGCCGGCATGATGTATGGCATGGAGACTGATCGTTGAAGAATGTGCTGACCCTGATCAAGCTGTCGGGAACCTCCAGGATGGCATTCCTGCTTTGCTTGATCATTACATCAGCAGCGTCGTTCGTATCCGTTCTGCCGGAATTGTTTATCGGATATGTCATCAACACGCTGTCAGGATCTGCAAAAAACAATACCCTCATCAACGCGATCACTGAATGGACTGCATACTTTTCCGGAATCTCCAGTCTCATTGCCACGGGATTCGGATTCTTTCTTCTTGCTTCCGTCCTGACGACCCTGATGAAGGACCTGTCCGGCTACTGCGCCACCATCCTGTCCGAAAAAATCCTCAGCAATACGAGGCGCGTTCTATACGCCAAACTCAGCCGAATCAACTACCACGAATACATGACCCTGACAAAAGGCCAGGCAGTCAATACCGTGATGAATGACACCTCGCGACTCAGCCTCATATTCGAAAGACCGTTCTATACAATTCTTTCCGACTCGTTCGATCTCATCTGGATTGCCGTTTTTCTGAGCATGATCGACATCAACATCCTGTTGATTCTGCTATGTGCGGTACCAATAATCTATATCGCCAGCATCAAGACAGGAAAGGCGCAAAAGAACATTGCCGACAGCATACGATCCGTAGATATACGACTGACCGAAAAAGTCGAGCAGACGGTCAGCGGCTACGAAGTCATCAAGAGCCTGAACGCCGAAAGCACGGAAGTGAAAAAATTCGAGCGGGAACTGAAATCATCACTCGCCTTGCGCATTCGTGGCGCAAAAAACCTGTCCCTGTTCTTCCCGATAGAGGGATGCCTGCGAGCCGTCGCCATTACGGCCGTCGGCACCTATATCAGCCTGAAGGTAGGCGAGTCTGCGCTGTCAGTAGGGATGATTGCAGTGGGGATACTGTATTCGAACAAATTCTTCTCTCCTATCCGCAATATTTCCCAGTACTACCAGGCTATCCAGAAAGGCCTCATCTCGGCAGAAAAAATCATCGATTTTCTGGCCCTGCCGGAAGAATCCCTGCATGCACCAGGTACCCAGGGATCGGCCATGCGCCAGGATCGTGTGCAAGCGCTTGTCGTCAAAAACCTGACCTTTTCAACTAGAGATAAAGATATATTTTCTGGATTATCCTTTGCATGCCATTCAGGGCAGTTCATATTGATCAAGGGGCGCAGTGGTGCTGGAAAAACTTCGCTTTTCAGGATCCTGCTCGGTTTTCATGATATCCCCGATGGCTGCATCTCGATCAACCAGCACGACATCAATACTTATGATCGCCAGCAATTGCGGTCAATGATCGCCTACGTCTCGCAAAAACCATTCATCCACAACGACACGGTTGCCCACAACATCTGCTACCCAGAAACAGACGCACAGGCTACTCAACTCCATGAAATCATGGCGCTGCTGAACCTGACACACCTTGAATCACCGCTGATTCATTGCGAGGAAGGAAAAAACCTTTCCGGGGGAGAAATGGCCAGAATTTCATTCGCCCGTGCACTTCTGCGAAAACCAGGCATCCTGCTGCTGGATGAAACTATCGCATCCCTGGACAAGGAAAATACAGCCTGCATATTGAAATCAATAGAGAAAATCAATAAAAACGGCACGCTCGTCTTAATGGCCACCCATAGCAACAGCACGGAACTGCTTGGCATGGCCGATGCCGTCATCAACATCCGTTGAGCCACGAAGCTGGCTGATTTGACTGAATACCCTGATTTTCAGTATTTATATTCACAGAAGCTTGCTGCACCACAAACTATAACGCCGCGTTCACCGCTTATCTGCCCACAAATTGGTTATATATGATCATATATAACCAGAATGGAAGGAAGATGAAGCACCCGAAGCAAAACCCCGGACTTGGCCTGCGTCGCAACGCCTGTCTCGCGGCAGCCATCGCCGCCACACTCCCGCTGTCCACCATCGCCGCAGACGCGCCCGATCATCCTGTTACCACGCTGCCTCGCATCCACATTGAGGATGATGCCTTCTCCGGCGATCTCATCAATCAGGGAGGCAGGGTCAATACCGTCACGCATATCACCGAAGAAGGGCTGAAGCTGCTGGGCAGCCCGGCCCAAAGCAATCCCTGGACTGCCTTGAAAATGGCACCCTCCGTCAATTTCCAGTCGGCGGATGCCTACGGTCTGGGCCGTCCGGTCAGCATGCGTTTGCGCGGTAAAAGCTCAACACATATTGGCCGCACGGTTGAAGGACTGCCAATCGCGGGAGAACCGGGATTTGCCAGCGGCAAAGGCGGCGGCGATCTGTTCGACATGGAAAACATGAGTGGTGTATCACTCATGCGAGGTGCCATCCCCGCAGATCGAGGGCTCGGCTTTTCCAACTCTGGCGTGGTCGACATGACGCTGCGCGGCCCGGAGCAGGAAGCAGGCATGCAGTTCTCGCAATCGTTCGGATCGGATAATTTCCGCCGCACCTACGTCCGACTGGACTCCGGCGCGCTGAACATCCCTGTACGCGCCTTCATCTCCATGTCCGACACCCATGCAGACAAATGGCGCGGCCCTGGCGACCAGAACCGCCAAAACGTCGAAGCAGGCCTGGCCTTCGATATTTCTCCGCGGATCAAGGCGGAGATTTTTGCCGTGCATCATGAAGTCAAATGGCACGATTATCGATCACTGACCTACGATCAAGTCAGCAGCGGTGCCACCTATGACAGCATCGAATACAGTGATCGGCTGACCGGCAATCCGGCCAGCGATGCGCTGTATTATGGTTTCAACCGGCAAAATTACACCAACAATGCCATTCTGGGCAAACTGACCGTACAAACCAGCGACAGCTCTCGCCTGCTCTTCAAACCCTATTACTGGCGAGAAAAGGGCTGGTCACTGGCAGGCAATGCCAGCAACGGCAATGTTACGCTCTGGGACATCAAGCACGATACCTACGGTTTTGACCTGCGACACGAGACGGAGCAGAGCTGGGGACAATGGGTCGTGGGCTACTGGTATCAGTCCAGCGAAGCACCACCCCCCCCCACGGCACAGCGCCAGTACCGCATCCAGCCGGATGGCAGCCTCCAGTTCCGGCAATGGTCGACACTGGCGGAAACCACGCGCCACCGCTTCGACAACCCCTATGCCTCCGTGACCTATCAACTCGGCGACCTGCGGGCGCATGCAGGTGTACGCTACATGAGCTACAAGGACCCGTCCTTTACGTACTACAAGGGCAATACCGCACCTGACGTCAGCTACGACGATGTCTTCGGCTACAACCCCGAGCGGGATCCGGACAAATACTCCGTTGGTCGTCGCATCCATAGCTGGCTGCCCAATTTCGGGCTGGCCTGGACGCCCACCGCAGAATGGACGTTCAGCGCCAATTACGGGCGCACCTACGGCCGGCAGAACTGGGGCTCGGTTTCCGGGGCATTCAGCGACGCCAACCGCCCTGCGTTCGAAGCCGCCGGAATCACCTTCAATGACATCTGGAACGGCCTGCGCCCCGAGCTTTCCGACAATATCGATCTGGGCGCACGCTACGACTTTGCCTCGGGCTATGTTGCCACGACCCTTTACCAGACTCGCTACAAGCACAAGCAACTCAGCCTGTACGACCCCTATATCATCAATCCCGATACGGGCAAGGGAGTCACTTATCACCAGTCCGTCGCCAAGGCCACTGGCCGGGGTATCGAACTGGAAATGGGCTTGACCCCAGCCAGAGACCTGGATCTCTACCTGTCCTACGCCTACAACGATGCATCCTACGATGACGACGCCCAGACCGCCGGCAACCGCATCGTCAACGTCAAGGGCAAACAGATGCAGGATTCGCCAAGGCACATCGCCAGCCTCAACGCTTACTGGCACCCGGACAACTGGACCTTGATGGCTGGCCTGCGCTATATCGGCTCACGCTTTGGCGACACCGAGGAAAAGGAAAAAGTGGCTGCCTACACCGTCGTAGACCTTGGCGTCGGCTACACCCTGCCCAGCACCCTCGGACTGCGTGACCTGAGCCTGAACCTGACGGTATCGAACCTGTTCGACAAGCGCTATATCGGCATCATCGGCACATCCGACTATGCCGTCGGCGGCGGTACGTCCTACATGCCCGGGGCACCGCGAACCATCGCCTTCAACCTGAGCGGACGCTTCTGATGGCGACTGCCATCCCGGCTGAATCACGACACGATCCGAGATCGGCAGGCATCGGACGCGTCTATCTGCCTGTGCTGCTGGCGGTCCTACTGGTCGGGGCGGCTTTTGCCATGAGTGTCGGGCATTATCCGGTGACTGCCTCCACGGTACTGGATATCCTGGTTGCGTCCCTGGGCTTGTCCGACACCTCGCATCCGGCATCCGTTGTGAACGTCGTGATGGCCGTCCGACTGCCTCGCGTGCTGGCCGCCATCACGGTCGGGGCGGCACTGGCAGCCGCCGGAGTCGCCTACCAGGCACTGTTTCGCAACCCATTGGCTTCGCCGGCACTGCTGGGCGTCTCGTCAGGTGCCGGTTTCGGAGCCTGTGCAGCCATGCTGTTGCAGGCTGGTGCCCTGGGCATCCAGACGAGCGCTTTCGCTGGCGGGCTGGCTGCGGTCGGACTGGCCCTGCTGATCGCCAATCACCTCGGCCGGGGTGCCATCCTCATTCTGGTATTGAGCGGGCTCGTGGTATCGGCGCTGTTCCAGGCGTTGACCTCATCCCTGAAATACCTGGCCGACCCCCTGGACACACTGCCCGCCATGGTGTTCTGGCTACTTGGCAGCCTGGCCCAGGCCAATCGCCAGGAGTTGTGGCTGGCCATCCCGCTGGTCTTGCTGGGGCTGCTGATCTTGCTGCTGCTGCGCTGGCCGACCCAGGTTATGGAAGTCGGTGAAGATGAGGCACGCATGCTCGGCATTCGGGTGGGACTGGTTCGCCTGCTGGTGATCATCGCCGCAACACTGATCACTGCCGCCGCCGTCAGCCTGGCCGGCATCGTCGGCTGGGTCGGCCTGCTGGTACCCCACCTGACACGCCTGCTGGTCGGCCCCGCCTACCCCCGGCTGTTGCCCATGACCATTCTGATGGGCGCAGCCTACCTGCTCCTGGTCGATACGATCTGCCGCAGCGCCTTTGCCTCGGAGTTGCCACTGGGCGTTGCCACAGCAGTCATCGGTGCCCCCGTCTTCATCATCATCCTGATGCGCGCGAGACGACAATGGCACTGAAAGTCACCGAACTGGCCTACCACCACCCCGGGCAGGCATCACAGGTATTCAGCCAGATAAACCTGACGCTGGCAGCCGGCGATATATTGTGCTTGCTGGGGCCGAACGGGGTCGGCAAGACCACGCTGCTGCGCTGCCTGGCCGGCCTGCTCCAGCCCACGGCGGGCCGCATCCAACTGCACGACCGCCATCGCCAGCCAGTGAACAGCCCCACCCAGCGCGCCAGAATGCTGGCCTATGTTCCGCAGCAGGCGCGCGACAGCAACCTGAGCACGCTGGATATGGTTCTTGTCGGCCGCACCCCTCACCTGCCGCCGTTTACCCTGCCCGGTCGTGCAGATATCCGCATCGCCCTGGATGCGCTGCACCGGGTCGGTATCGCACACCTGCAGCAGGCCCCTTTCAACTGTCTCAGCGGTGGCGAACGCCAGATGACGCTGATTGCGCGCGCCCTGGCGCAAGAACCCGAGCTGCTGATCATGGACGAGCCGACATCCGGCCTGGATCTGGGCAATCAGGCCCGCGTGCTGACTGTCATCCGCGATGTGGCCAGTGCAGGCCTGTCCGTTATGCTGACAACACACCAGCCCGAACATGCCTGGTTCCTCGACGCGCAAGTCGCCGTCCTGTCGGATGGACGTATCCTGGCCGCCGGACCGGCCGCCACCGCACTCGACAGCGATCTGCTTTCCGTCCTGTACGGCTATCCGGTACAGATCCTGTCGCAGCAGAATCAGCCCATAGCCTGTGCACCCAAAAGGCCTGCCCTATGATCCGCTCGAACGCCGGTGCGCTGCACGCCATCCTGCATCGACTGTTTTCAATCTGCCTGCTGATCGGTGCACTCTTGCCTGCGCTGGCCACCGCCCAGTCAGATGCTGCCGACACCCACCTCATCACCGACATGGCCGGGCGGCAAACCGTCGTGCCCCATGCCATCCACAGTGTGGCCACCGTGGGTTCCGTGCCGGTACTCAACAGTCTCCTGTTCGCACTCGACTCGGGCGACCTGCTGGTCAACGGCCTACCCGATTTTGCCCGGACGCCACGCTGGGCCTTCCAGTACCTGTTCGCCCCCGGCATCCGCACTCTGGCCAGCTTTCAGAATCCGGACAGATCAGTACGTATGGAAATGCTGCATGCGCACCAGCCCGATCTCGTCCTGACCATGGATCGGCAAACGGCAGACCGGTTGCAACAGGCCGGACTGGCAACCTTGCATCTTTCCTGGCGTCATCCACAGGATGTACGCAAGGCGGTTGACTTGCTGGGCGAAATTCTGGGCAGGCAGGAGCAGGCGGCACGCTTTCGACAGCATTTCGACCAGACGCTGGCCCGAGTCCAGTCTACCCTGGAGCACGCACGGCCAGTAGCGCCGCGTGTCCTGTATTTCAACCCTCGCACACTGACCCAACCGCATCTGGTCGCCGAATGGTGGATCACGGCAGCAGGCGGGCACAGTGTCAGCCAGGACGACCGGCAAACCGAATCCCGGACATTCACGCTGGAGCAACTGCTGGCCTGGGATCCAGAGATTCTCATCGTCGGTACGCGGCAGGAGGCCGAAATGATCCAGGCCGACCCGCGCCTGGCGAATATCGCTGCCGTGCGCACGCACCGTATCCTGGTCACACCCGCCGGGGCCCACCCCTGGGGCAATCGCACGGCAGAACAGGCTCTCACCGTGCTGTGGGCCGCTACCCGTTTCCACCCCGGGCTCTTCAGCCAGGAAACGCTGCATGCCGACGTGCAGGCCTTCTATCGGGATATTTTCGGCATCACACTCACACCGCAACAGATCACGACCATTCTGTCCGGTGGACCCTCTGACTATTTTCCCGCACCCGCAAGGAGTTCAAGATGACCTCACCATCCAGCCACCTCGCCGTGGAGCACCAACCTCCATCCACACAGGCCACGCTGCAAAAGCTGCTCCATGGATACAAGTCTTTCCAGATTCTGTACAGCGCCTACACCAGCCATCTGTTCGACTGGCTGGCCACACGCACCCATCCCGTCTCAAAAGCCGACATCGTCGCCGCCCAGGGCCTGCGCGGTGCCCATGCTGGGGCCTGGCTGCAAAGCCTGGTAGAGCTGGGTTGCCTGCTTCAGGATGAAAACGGCTTCAGCCTGGACCCCGGCTGGCGCAAGCTGCTGGTCAGCTCCAGTCCCTGGTTCATGGGCACCACGCTGGATGAACTGGCGACTCCCGGTGGCCGCTGGTCGGAACTGAACCGTTTCATGCACGAAAACCAGCACCAGACATTGCGCGCACCTGGCATGGGAAGTCCGCTGGCAGCCCATCCACAGCATGCCGATGCACTGACCCTGGCTCGCCATCTGCAACACATTGCACCCGCCAGCCGAAGCCTGCTGTGCTTCGATGCCAGTGCCGGCCTGCTGGCCGCCCACCTGTGCCGGTTGCTGCCGCTTGAGCACATTACCCTGGTCGTACCTGAAACCCAGCATGACGATGCCATCAGCCTTCTGCAAGAATTCGGGCTGGAGTCACGCTGCCAGTTGCATACCGGCACACCGCTGACATTCGCACAGGAAGATCACTACGAACTGGTCCTGCTGTTTCACTCCCTGTATGCTGTCCGCAAAGTCACCAATGATGCGCTGGCAGCCGCCAGCGCACGACTGGCCTCCGGAGGCCTGCTCGCTGCCGCGCACTGGTTCTGCCTGGAAGCCTGCGAACCCGCACCGGGAGGCATCGAGCAGATGGATCGCGCCGTCATCACTGATTACCATCCCATGTGCCACGTAGAGACATTTTGCGACCGGTTGCTGAACCTGGGCCTGCACGCTGCAGACAAACAGGATCTGCCCGGTGAATATGGCACCCTCAAACTGCATCTGGCCAGGAAACCATGAGCACTTATTCCACCTCCAGCCCGTCCTCTCCAGCCAGTGCTGCAGCCCCGGATCACGCCCTGCTGGCCGACCTGCGCGACACCATCGTCGAGGCACTGGGCGACACTCTCGACACACTGCTGATCGAGCGTGTCGTGGTCGGCCTGTTTTTCTCCGGCGTCAAACTCGGCAATGGTGCCTGCGGCCTCAGCGCCACACCGATCAAAAGCATCCCCGCTGCCGTCTGCTGCCCCAGTTCGGCACTGGCACTACCCAGCCCCGGCAAGCTGCGCGGGCGCCCGGCCGCCGACCTGCTGGACGACCTGACCGGCAAGCAGGACATGCGCCGCGCCCTGGCCATCGCCACACTCAATGCGCTGGTCGAAACGCTCTGGCAGCGCGATGGAGCCCCTGCCGCTCTCGCCGTCACGGACGGCGACACCTTCGATGGCATGGACATCCGTCCGGATGACCGCGTGGTGCTGGTGGGTGCCTTCGCCCCCTATATGCGGGAACTGCGCAAGCGGCAGATCGACTACCGGGTACTGGAACTGGATATTTCCACACTCAAGGAAGTCGAACTGCCACACTATGCACATCCCGATACGGCACCCGAGGTCATCCCCTGGGGCACGGTACTGGCCGTCACCGGCACTACCCTGATCAACGGAACGCTGGACAGCCTGCTGGCGCATGTCACACCGGGCATGCGGGTCGCCGTGATCGGCCCGACCGCCCCGCTGCTGGCAGCGCCTTTCGCAAGACGCGGCGTGACCCACATCGGCGGGGCCCGCGTACTCGATCCCGATGTGCTGCTCGATATCCTGGCCGAAGGCGGTTCCGGCTATCATTTTTTTGGCTCGCTGGTGGAACGGCTGACCCTGCACGCAGGCAGGCACTGACATCGAGTCTCCAGACTGTCATCCGGGCGCGGTTGTGCCGCGCCCGGGTCTGGCACACAATAGGTGTCTGCACTGACACCCTAAAGGAGAAAACCCATGTCCCAGGCCAATCTGACGTTCAAGCGTCCCGATGGTTCCGACTGCCCGGCCTACCAGGCGTCCCTGCCCGGTGGCCGCAGGGGCGTTGTCGTGTTGCAGGAGTGGTGGGGGCTGAACGAGCAGATCTGCAGCGTGGTGGATCGCCTGGCGAATGCCGGCTATCAGGCACTGGCCCCCGACCTCTATCACGGCCGTGTCGCCCAGGATGCCGATGAAGCCAGCCACCTGATGGACGGCCTGGATTTTTCCGGCGCGACATTCGAGGACATTCGCGGTGCCGTTGCCCATCTGCGCGAGCAGGGCTGCGAAACCGTCGCCGTGATCGGATTCTGCATGGGCGGAGCACTCACCATTGCCAGTGCCGTCCACCTGCCGGAAGTCAATGCTGCCGTCTGCTTCTATGGCATCCCCCCGCAGGAAGTGGCCGATCCAGCACAGATCCGCACACCCTTCCAGGCGCACTTTGCCAGCCGCGACCACTGGTGCACACCGGCAGCCGTGGATGCGCTGGAAACCGCCATGCGCGATGCCGGCCAGTCACCGGACATCCATCGCTACGAGGGCGAGCATGCTTTCTTCAACAAGCTGCGGCCCGAAGTCTACGACCCCGAGGCCAGCGAACTGGCCTGGAAACGTACACTGGATTTCCTGCTCAAGCACCTGTAGACGGCACCTGCCCTACATCTGGAACAATCGCTTGTGCTCGCTGATCGCGTAGCGATCCGTCATGCCGGCGATATAGTCCGAAATCGCCCGCAGCTGTTCCACCTTGTCGGCACGCTGGTAATCCGGCGGCAGCAGGCGCGGATCGTCCACGAAAGCCATGAACAGCTCACGGATGATGGTGCGCGCCTTGCGCGTCATGCGCATCACCTGATAGTGCCGGTACAGGTTGTCCATCAGGAATTTCTTGAGCACATCGGCCTGTGCCCGCACTTCGGGTGAAAACCCGGCAATCGCCGGTGCCTGCCGCAGTTCATCGGCAGACTGCGGCTTGAGTTCCGCCAGACGCTGCTGCGTGGTCGACATCAGATCCACGATCAGGGTATTGATCATGCGCCGGATGGTTTCCGACAGGATGCGGCGCGGTGCCACATCGGGATAGCGCTTTGACACGGCATGGTAATGCCGCTCGAACAGTTCCACTTCCAGCAACTGCTCCAGGGTGATCAGGCCCGAGCGCAGGCCGTCATCGACGTCATGATTGTTGTAGGCGATCTCATCGGCCAGATTGGTGAGCTGAGCCTCCAGCGACGGCTGGGTGCGGTCGATGAAACGGCTACCGACATCGCCCAGTTGCCTGGCATGGTAATGCGAACAATGCTTGAGAATCCCCTCGCGGGTCTCGAAGCACAGGTTCAGCCCATTGAACTCGGCATAGCGTTCTTCCAGTTCATCGACTACCCGCAGGCTTTGCAGGTTGTGCTCGAAGCCGCCGGCATCGGGTGAAATCTCGCGCAGGCAGGCATTGAGTTCATCCTGCCCGGCATGGCCGAACGGGGTGTGCCCCAGGTCATGCGCCAGCGCGATGGCCTCGGTCAGGTCCTCGTTGAGCCGCAGGTTGCGCGCCAGGGTACGGGCGATCTGCGCCACTTCCAGGCTGTGCGTCAACCGGGTCCGGAACAGGTCGCCTTCGTGGTTGACGAACACCTGCGTCTTGTACTCGAGCCGGCGAAAGGCAGTGGCATGGATGATGCGATCACGGTCACGCTGGAACTCGCTGCGATTGGCCGAAGCCGGTTCGCGATATCGACGCCCCCGGGTCTGCGCCGGATCGCAGGCGTAGGGAGCCAGCGCATGCGCTTCGATCACGGCGGACAGTTTGCTTTCCATACATTGTCTCCTGGCAGGGACGGCTGCCTGCCGCCCGGATACTCAAAATCGCAGATGCGTCATACCCGCCACATTGCCCGAACCGGCCACACCGCGCCATGATGCAGCGCAATAATCGATCATGCCACCGTCGCCGCCAGAACATCGCGCACCGCCTCATCGGGGGCCGCGCAGCGCACGGCCTCGCCAATCGAGGGCAGCAACACGAAACGGATCTCGCCGGCCTCGGCCTTCTTGTCGACGCGCATCAGGTCGAACCAGCGCTCGTCGCCCAGGTCAGGTGCCGCAACCGGGCAACCGATGGCCTCGACCAGGGCGCGGATGCGGTCCACAGACTCGCGCGGCAGTCCACATACCCGTGCCGACAGTTCGGCAGCCTGCACCATGCCGCAGCCCACGGCTTCGCCGTGCAGCCACTGGCCATAGCCCAGCCCCGCCTCGATGGCATGGCCAAAGGTATGCCCCAGATTGAGAATGGCGCGCAGGCCCGACTCACGCTCATCCTGCGACACCACATAGGCCTTGAGTTCGCACGAGCGCGTGATTGCCCAGCGCAGTGCCTCGGGCTCGAGGGCGCGCAGGGCCGCCACATTGCGCTCGCACCACTCGAAAAAATCAGCGTCGAGAATCATGCCGTACTTGATGACCTCGGCCAGGCCAGCCGAAATCTCGCGTGCCGGCAACGTGCGCAGCACATCGGTATCGACCTCGACCGCGATCGGTTGGTAGAAGGCACCGATCATGTTCTTGCCCAGCGGATGATTGACGGCCGTCTTGCCCCCCACCGACGAATCCACCTGCGCCAGCAGCGTGGTCGGCACCTGGATGAAGCGGATGCCACGCATGTAGGTGGCGGCGGCAAAGCCAACCATGTCGCCGATCACACCGCCCCCCAGCGCCACCAGAACGGCACGCCGATCGAACTTTTCTGCCAGCAGCAGGTCGAATATCAGGTTGAGCGTCTGCCAGTTCTTGTGCGCCTCGCCGTCCGGCAGTTCCAGTTGCACCACCCGATGCCCGCTGGCCTCGAGCGCGGCACGCACGCGGGCACCATAGTGCGCCGCCACGGTGGGATTGGTCACCAGCGCCACGGCCGTGGCATCTTCGGGTACCGCCCGGGCCAGCGCGTCGAGCCGACCAGGCGCGATGCGAATGGGATATTGCCCGCCAGGAGTGTCTACATTGACGATATTCATGATGCCCGTATGAGGTTGTGCCGTAAAAGAATGCTTGTCCGGTGCGGTATGCAGCATGCGGATCAGCTTGCGCACCAGGGTCGTCACCGGTACCGTGCCGGTTTCCAGGCGCAGGCCCGCGACCTCGTGGTAAAGCGGTTCGCGCCGCTGCATCAGTTCGTGCAGGGTCTGGCGCGGGTTGGCGGTCGCCAGCAACGGCCGGTTGCGGTCGCGTGCGGTGCGTCGCACCAGTTCGTCCAGTTCGGCCTGAAGATAGATCACGATGCCATGTTCGCGCAGCAGCTTGCGGTTGCCTTCGACGGTGACGATGCCCCCCCCGGTCGCCACCACCACACCCTGCTGGTGCACGTACTCGGCCAGCAAGCGCGATTCGCGCTGACGAAACCCGGCTTCGCCCTCGATATCGAAAATCACCGGGATGCGCACGCCGCAGCGCGCTTCCAGGGCATGATCCAGGTCGACAAAGGCGTAGCCCAGTTCGCGCGCCAGCCCGCGCCCGATGGTGGTCTTGCCCGCACCCATCATGCCGACCAGGAAAATCGGCCGGCCGAACGGTACGGACACGCCGTCGTGCGGCACGGCGGCAACCGTATTGCTCGTTTGTAAAATGGCGTTCATAACATCCATTATCCCATTCGCAAGGGTTGTTTGGGCGCGACATAGACCAATCCTGTTACATACACCGCACGCAGAGATGCCGCCACCCTGCATAACCCCGGTAAAATCCGCCCTGAAATGAGCCAAGATTCCTCCCCCGACCAAAAAAATCCGGCCCCACGCAAGGGATCGCGCCTGCTGCGCTTCTTCGTCAAGACAGGCGTCTTCTTTGCCGGGCTCGGCCTGTGCGTGGCCCTGCTGGTCGCCATGGCGCTGGCGCTGGCCTGGCCCAACCTGCCGGACCTCAACGCGATGACCGATTACCGGCCACGCGTGCCGCTGCGCGTCTACACCGCAGACAAGGTCCTGATCGGCGAGTTCGGCGAGGAACGCCGCAACGTACTGCGCATCGACGAAATCCCCGATGTGATGAAGTCGGCCGTACTGGCCGCCGAGGATGACCGTTTCTACCAGCACGGCGGGATCGACTGGCTGGGCGTGATCCGCGCCGGCCTGACCAACGTGCTGACCATGTCCAAGTCGCAGGGTGCGAGCACCATCACCATGCAGGTGGCCCGCAACTTCTATCTGTCGTCGGAAAAAACCTACTCGCGCAAGTTCTATGAGCTGCTGCTGACCTTCAAGATCGAGTCCAGCCTGACCAAGGACCAGATCCTGGAGCTGTACATGAACCAGATCTTCCTGGGGCATCGTGCACACGGCTTTGCAGCCGCCTCGCGCACCTACCTGGGCAAGCCGCTGTCCGAAGTCACCGCTGCCGAGGCTGCGCTGCTGGCAGGCGTTCCCAAAGCCCCCTCGCGCTTCAACCCGATCTCGAATTTCCCACGCGCGCAGGTGCGCCAGCACTATGTGCTGAATCGCATGCACCTGCTCGGCTATCTGACCGATGCCGAATACCAGGAGGCCATGCAGCAGGAAATCGAAGTTCGCGCCGGACAGGGTACGCCGGCTGGCGGCTACGCCATCCATGGCGAATACGCGGCCGAACTGGCCCGCCAGTTGCTGTTCAATGTTTACCAGGACAACGTCTACTCACGCGGCCTGAACATCTACACCACGATCAATTCGCGCGATCAGGAACTGGCCTACCAGGCGGTGCGCGATGGCGTGCTGGCCTACACCCGCCGCGCCCGCTATCCCGGTCCTGAAGGACAGGCCAGTCTGGCTGCTGGCCTGGAGCAGGACGCGCAGGCGTTCGACGAGCGACTCGATGAAATCCTCGAAGCCTATCCCGACAGCGCCGATCTGCAGTCTGTCGTGGTGCTTGCTGCCAGCGGCGACGCCATCAAGGTCGCCCGCAACTCACGTACCATTATCGACATCACCGACAAGAAGGTACTCGACGTGGTGCGACGCGGCCTCGACCCCAAGGCCTCCGAACAGCAACGCATCCAGCGCGGCTCAGTCGTCTACGTCCGCAAGACCGGCGACGATGCCTGGGAAATCCTCAACATGCCCGGCGTGCAGGCAGCTTTCGTATCGCTGTCGCCCGAAGATGGGGCCATCCGCGCCATGGTGGGCGGCTTCGATTTCAACCGCGGCAATTTCAACCGCGTCACGCAGGCCTGGCGCCAGCCCGGCTCCTCGTTCAAGCCATTCATCTACGCCGCCTCGCTCGAGCGCGGCCTGACGCCTGCCACGCTGATTTCCGACCAGCCATTCAGCCTGACGGCAGCCGAAACCGGCTCGCGTGACTGGAATCCCAAGAACTACGGCGGCAAATACGAGCCGGCACTGACCATGCGTCAGGCGCTGTACAAGTCCAAGAACATGGTATCCATCCGTATCCTGCAGGCCATCGGCCCCAAGTACGCGCAGGAATACGTGACCCGCTTCGGCTTTGACGCCAACCGCCAGCAGCCCGTGCTGCCGATGGCGCTCGGCTCGGGCGAGGTCACGCCGCTGCAACTGGCCGGTGCCTATGCCGTATTCGCCAACGGCGGCTACCGGATCACACCCTACCTGATCGATCGCGTCACCGACGGCGAAGGCAATGTCATCATGCAGGCCAGGCCCATCGTGGCCGGCGACAGCGCCGCCCGTGCCATCGACCCCCGCACCGCCTATGTCATGGACGACATGCTGCGCGGCGTGGCCACCTCGGGCACCGCAGCGCGCGCGCGCGCCACCCTCAAGCGCAACGACCTGGCCGGCAAGACCGGCACCACCAACAATTCGGTCGATGCCTGGTTTGCGGGCTACACCCCCTCGCTGGTGGGCATCGCCTGGCTGGGTTTTGACCAGCCGCGCGGCCTGGGCAGTTCGGAAACGGGCGGCGGTGTCGCCATGCCGATCTGGATCGAATACATGCAGGGTGCCCTGCAAGGCGTGCCCGAAACCCGGCGTCCGGAACCCTCGGGCCTGACCCGCCAGGGCGGCGAGCTGTATTTCTCAGAGTTTCCTCCGGGACAGGCCGTCGCCACGCTGGGGCTGCCGGTACCCGATCTGGTCGGCGATTTTCTCAATGACCTGATCCTGCGCGAGCAGCAAGGTGGGCAAGAAGGCGCATCCGGCACGTCGGATGCCGCCGGCAACAGTCAGATTCCACCGATTCCACTGCCCTTCTAAACGAATTCTATTCCCACTTTTTGTTACAGCAGGATAGAATAGGACGGTGCCACCGTCCTGCGCAGGCCAGGTGAGGCGGTGCTGTAGGCACAGCAGTCGAAACCACCCCCAACGGGGCATCCTCGTTTCATGTTGCCGGCAGCAGTCCCCCCTGACCCGGGTCAAAGACGGGCCAGCCGCATGAATGCGAACGACCATCTCGGAGGCTTCATGCATTACACCCGCCTGACCCCTGTCCTGGCCGCGCTGGCCCTGTCAGCATGCGCCAGCACCCCCAGTGTCTACACGGACTTCAGTCCGACCGTTTCTTTCAGCAATTTCCACAGCTACGGCTGGGTGAAGGAACCGACCGATGTACCGCCGCTGGTCAGCCAGCGCATCGTGGCCGATATCAATGCCCAGCTCCAGGCCAAGGGGTGGCGCCTGGAACAGTCCGCAGCCAATGCCGACGTCGCGCTTGCCGCACACGTCTCGACCCAGCAGAAACAGACCCTCAATACCTTCTATGACGGCCCCACCTGGGCAGGCTGGGGCTGGCAGCCGGGCTGGTACGCACCGGGCTGGTATGCACCCGATGTCAACATGGCGACCACGACCGTCTATACCTATGAAGTCGGCACCCTGGTGGTCGACATGTTCGACACGAGGAACAAACAGGCCATCTGGCGCGGCAGTGCCACCGATACGGTACCGCAATCGCCCCAGGCCCTCGATGCGGCGCTGAAGGCCGGCATCGACAAGATGTTCTCGGGCTTCCCGCCCGAAAGCCCCAAGCCCGTCCGGCAGTAATACAGCACGGGCAACCGTCGCCATGAACCGGGGTACAGGCCCGACATGGCGACAGCAGCCTGGCCTGACAGGCCAGGCTGCCGAGCCTACAGCTTGACTGTCAGCACCTCGCCTGCCGCATTCGACACGATCTGCGACAGTGCCTCCGGCAGGTCCGGGCCACCACGCGTATCACGCCAGTGTCCATCCTGCAGCCGATAGTGAAACCCGCCACTGCGCGCTGCCACCCAGATTTCCTGCATCGCAGCCTGAGTGTTGATCACGATCTGTGCGTTTTCCCCAAAAACCAGCGTCAACACGTTACCATTACGGCTGGCCTCGATATCCAGGTCCGTACCCGCTGCCCAGTCATCCGCCTGGCTCTCGATATGATCCAGCACCTGCTCGGCAAGCGTCAGGAATTCGGTTTCGTTCATCATGTGTCCCCTCTGCCAAAACGGAGTTTCTTGAAATGTCTGCACCCTTCAGTCCTGCGGATGCACGTCGGTATGTGCGCATTGTAGCCATGCTGCTCGTCCTTGGGGGAATCACCGGCTGCGGCTACAAGGGGCCACTGACACGCCCGGCCCTGGCCGAGGCCGCACCGGCCATCATGGTCGATACCCTGCCTCACATCGCCCGGCACGAACACGCTGCCTAGGCCAGATTCACTGGCTCAGGCGTATCAGCCATACAGTTTTGCAATGATCGTGGGCATCCTTGCCGGTCCTGCCTGACAGCAAACCTGCATTCACTCTTTTTATCTTCCAGATCTCCTCATGACGTCCCCCGTTTCATCCGAGCCAGTCGGCCAGCCACATTTCCATTACGCCAACGGCCAGTTGCATGCCGAACAGGTTGCCCTCGAGCCGTTGGCCCGCCAACTCGACACGCCGCTGTACGTCTACTCCCGCGCCGCCCTACAGACCGCCTGGGCACGCTATCAGGATGCGATCGCCGGCCGCGACGTGCTGGTCTGCTATGGCATGAAGGCCAATTCCAACCTGGCGGTGCTGGCCGAGTTCGCCCGCCTGGGCAGCGGCTTCGACATCGTCTCGGGTGGCGAACTGGCCCGTGTGCTGGCCGCCGGCGGTG